>JAXFQZ010000043.1:0-4785 GCA_034178685.1 Candidatus Ornithospirochaeta sp.
CTCCTACTGGAAGCCAATAGGAGGGATTTCCTATCACAGGGCAATCAGAGGATATCTATTACCTCGTATCCCTGATCCTCCACTGCCTTCCTGAGAATCTGATCTGATACTTCCTTGTCAAGAGTAACGACAGCAGTACCCTTGCTGTGGCTTGCCTCAGCCTTGACAACTCCGTCGATGGACTCAAGAGCCTTCTTTACGTGCATCTCGCAATGGCCGCACATCATGCCTTTGATCTTCAATGTCTTTTCCATTGTTCTTTTCTCCTTTGGATTATCCAGTCTATTCCCTGATCCATGATCCTTTCCAGAGCCATGCATCCTGAAGAAATTAAGCCTAAGGGCATTCGTTACCACGCTGAAGCTGGATAGGCTCATAGCCGCAGCCGCGAACATAGGATTGAGCTGCCATCCCAGAAGCGGGATGAACACGCCTGCTGCAAGAGGGATTCCTATCGTGTTGTAGATGAATGCCCAGAAGAGGTTCTCATGTATATTGCGGAGTGTCGCACGGCTGAGTCCTATTGCATCAGGGACATCCGATAGGCGGCTCTTCATAAGCACCACATCAGCCGCATCGATAGCGACATCTGCACCGGCTCCGATCGCGATCCCTATATCAGCGCTGGTCAGAGCAGGGGCATCGTTTATGCCATCTCCTACCATGATCACCTTTCCCTCCCTCTTAAGAGCCCTTATCACGCTCTCCTTGCCATCGGGAAGGACTCCTGCTATTACCTCGTCCACACCGGCCTTGGATCCGATTGCCTTCGCTGTGCGCTCGTTATCGCCAGTAAGCATCACGACCCTCAGTCCCATGTCCTTCATCCTCGATATAGCCTCTGCGCTGTCATCCTTCACAGTATCCGCAACAGCGATGATGCCGCATAGGACTCCATCCCTGGCAAAGAGAAGAGGCGTCTTTCCCTGGCTGGCAAGCTCCTCAGCCATCTTCGATGCCTCATCAGGAACAGCGACATGGCTGCTGATGAACCTGAGGCTGCCTCCATAAGCATTTCTTCCTCCGATGATGGCCGAGAGCCCATTGCCCGGCATAGCCTTGAAGTCCTCAGCCTCCTCGCCGGTTATCCCATCCTCCTCTGCTTTCCTGTTTATTGCACGCGCAAGAGGATGCTCGCTCTTCTTCTCCAGAGAGAAGGCAAGCGAAAGAAGCTGGGATACCGTCATCCCCTGGGATGGAAGGATATCCGTAACCATGGGCTCGCCCCTGGTGATCGTCCCTGTCTTATCAAGTACAACGATTCCGGCCTTTCCCGTCTCCTCCAGAGATACAGCTGTCTTGAAGAGTATCCCGTTCTTAGCTCCCATGCCGTTGCCAACCATTATGGCAACAGGAGTAGCAAGCCCAAGGGCGCATGGACAGCTTATCACCAGCACCGCTATGCCCCTTGCTAGCGCAAAGCCGATGGATCTGCCAGAGATCAGCCATGCAATGACAGTGACAGCCGCGATGAGCATCACTGCTGGAACGAATACTCCTGAGACCTTGTCTGCAACCTTGGCAATGGGGGCTTTGGTGGCTGCTGCATCGCTCACCATATGTATTATCTGCGATAGCGTCGTATCCTCTCCTACCCTGGTCGCTTCGCACCTGAGAAAGCCTGACTGATTCATGGTCCCTGAAGAGACCATGCTGCCTTTTGCCTTGTCCACAGGAATGCTCTCTCCCGTCAGTGAGGATTCATCCACAGCGCTGCTGCCATCAAGCACGGTCCCATCCACGGGGATAGTCTCGCCAGGGCGCACGATGAAGATATCGCCCTTCGCAACCTGCTCTATGGGAAGAGTGCATTCCGCACCATCCCTTATGACCGTTGCTGTCTTCGGAGCAAGCCTCATCAGGCTCTTGAGCGCATCGGTAGTCTTTCCCTTGGAACGCGCTTCAAGCATCTTGCCGAGCGTAATCAGCGTAAGGATCGTAGCGGCTGACTCGAAGTAGAACTCATGCATATAGGCCATGACAGCATCCATATCGCCTCTGACCTGGGCATCTGTCATAGCAAACAGCGCAATGGTGCTGTATACGAAGGCCGCTGTAGCTCCTAGGGCTACAAGCGCATCCATGTTCGGCGCACGATGCACCAGGCTCCTGAAGCCGCTTATGAAGAATCTCTGGTTTATAACCATGACAATGACTGTGAGCAACAGCTGCAATAGCCCCATTGCGACATGGTTTCCATTGAAGAAGGATGGAAGCGGCCAGTTCCACATCATATGCCCCATTGAGACATACATAAGCACGAGATAGAAGCCAAGCGAGACAATCAGGCGCTTTCTGAGAAGAGGCGTTTCCCTGTCCTTCAGGGCATCTTCCGATGCATCAGGACCGGCTTGCCTTTCGCCTCCCTTCTTGAGCTCTGCCCCGTATCCTGCTTCCCTGACTGCTGCTATGATGGCATCGGCAGAGGCTGTTCCCTCCACTCCCATTGAATTGGTCAGAAGGCTCACGGAGCATGATGTGACGCCCTCTACCGCAGATACCGCCTTCTCAACACGGGCAGAGCATGCGGCACAGCTCATCCCCGTAACTGTATACTGAACCATATCGAATCGGATACTCCTTCTATTTCATGAGCTTCTGGAGAGTCGTCATGAGCTCATCGATCACCTCATCCTTTCCTTCCCTGATATCCCTGACTACGCAGCCACGGATGTGGCTGGCAAGGAGTTCCTTGTTGAAGGCATTGATAGCCGCACTGGCAGCGGCAGACTGCATCAGGATATCCGCACAGTATGCATCATCCTCGAGCATACCCCTGATCCCCCTGATCTGGCCCTCAATCCGGTTAAGCCGATGTATCAGCTTCCTCAATTCCTCTTCTGAGCGATGTGTTGTCCTCGCAGAGCAGCATCCATGCATCTGATCAGCCATTGTCCTCTCCATATACCCCATAGGGTATATACCCCTATGGGTATATGTCAATAGAAAAGAGAGGAAACAGCATAAGAGAATGACCTTTTCGGATGATTTCAGCTAAAGCGGATTATGACCTTGCCGTTGATCCGGCCATGATCCACGAGCTCCAGAGCCTCGTTGATCCCCGAGATATCGAATACACGCGGGTCTATCCTTGGGACGATGTGCCTCTGCTCGATGATCTCTCCGACCCTGTCCAGCTGGGATCCATCAGAGCGCACGAAGAGGAACCTGTATTCCTTGCCCTGCTTCCTGGCCTTCCGGTCCAGCCCTGCACCGGCAAGGGAGAAGAGCAGACGCTTATAAGCGGGAAAGCCTCTTTTCCTTGCAAAGCGCCCATTAGGCATGGCACGCAGGCTCAGCAGTATTCCTCCCCTCCTCAGGATGGAGAGCTCATGGTCTATTTCACGCTCTCCCAGGGTATCGATGACATAATCGATATCAGAAAGCCTCTCCCAGTAGTTCTCCTCCGTATATACAATGTACCTGTCAGCTCCATAGCCGAGGATCGTCTCCCTTGACCGTGCATTCCCCGACACTATGACATTGAGGCCGAAGGCTTTCGCAACAGGGACAGCAATCTGACCGAAGCTGCCAGAGCCGCCGGGAATGAACAGGGTCTCCCCTGGCCTTGCGCCTAGCTCCTCGATTGCCTGGTATGCAGTAAGCCCTGTAAGGGGAACAGCTGCAGCAGCATCGAAGCCGAGGCTGGCAGGAATGAGGGATGCATCACGCTCAGGGACAGCCGCGTATTCGGCAAAGGCTCCGAGACGCTCTATCGGCATACGCGCATAGACACGGTCTCCTTCCCTGAATCGAGATACGCTGCATCCTGCCTTCTCCACTATCCCAGCGCATTCGTTTCCCAGCGTCAGAGGCATCCTGTAATCATGGATCAGGCGCACTTCTCCCCTGAGATCCATGAGATCGACTGGATTGACAGATGCCGCCCTGACGCGGATCAGGATCTCGTCATCCCCGCATCCGGGCATGGGGATATCCCTTACCAATGCATTTATGTTCCTGCTGTACTTACCTATCTGCGCAGCCTTCATCCCCTGTTCCTCCATTCATGAAGGATCCTATCCTTCTGCCATCCTCATAGCCTTTATCGTAAAGAGAGATGAGATTCCTCTTGTTTCTTCTGAGGGTATCAACGCCGCAGGTGTCATCAGGGGAGATTATCAGCACCCGGCCATCCTTCTCATAGCTCCTTGCAATTGAAACGCTCTCGTTGTACCTGCCTGCCCTCTGGCATAGGCTTCTGGCGGCCTCTGGATACTTCCCTCTGATCAGGGATGCGATCCTCATATCCTTATCGGGTCTCCTTAGTTCGTTCTCGGGCTTCGTGAGGATCAGCACAACGCGGTCGCACCCCAGCTCGAAGGCCTTCTCGATGGGAACAGGATCGCCTAGGGCACCATCATAGTAGGATGAGCCCCTGAAGGCGTAGCTGTGGCAGAAGAAGGGAATGGCAGATGAGCATTTGAAAACGCCATAATCATCCTGCGCTATATCATCCTTGCTGAAGTAAACAGCCTTCCCTGTATGAGCATCTGTCGCGACTACGTGGAATTCCATCGGGTTATCGCGTAATGCATCATAATCCAGGGGATCCTCACCATCAGAGCAGCTCAATGTACCGTACACGTAATCAAGATCGAAGAGCGATCTCTTGGAAATGAAGTTCCCCAGTCCCATGTACTGATGCCTGAATGCGTATTCAGTATAGAACCTGAAGTTCCTTCCTCTCTGTCCAGCTGCATAGGAAGCAAGGTTGGCGCTTCCTGCTGATACACCTATTCCAAGATCGAACCTTATGCCATTGTCCATGCACCAATCAAATAC
>JAXFQZ010000060.1:0-13408 GCA_034178685.1 Candidatus Ornithospirochaeta sp.
TACAGGAAAAACATGTTGATCGTACAAATAATCTGAATTGCCATTTCCAGAAAATCAAGGGGATTCCTATGTAAAGGAAATTGATTATCGGTCTATTGCGTGTTTCGTGCCTGATTCTTATTGCATCCTGTTCTGATGCAAAAGACACAAAGCCTGCTTCATGGCTTTTGAATAAAACATGGAGCGGTACAGTAAAAACAACACTTAATGATGTGCCTCAAGAATCTGAAGAAAGCTATTCTTTTGATGATAAAGGAATAAAGCTAGGAGGTATGGAAGGAGCAAAAATCTCGTATCTGACTAATGGTGATACATGCGAGGTTTCAGTCTATGCTTCTGCTACTAATAATGAAGGGCAAACAGGGACAAGCAATATCGTATACCGTTTTACACGCATTTCAGAAACTGAGTGTAAACTTGAAGGTACTATGACAGGAAAAATAGATGGTACAGTAACAACTTCTGGAACTAAGTCTGGTACACTTACAGCTACTCCGACAGTTGAATAAGAATACCTAAAAGATAAATCGCCTCGAGATTGCTCTTGAGGCGATTTTTCATTTACATGGGAATGATGCTTTCCGTCTTAGCCTTGGATCTGAAATAAGATACAGGCCATCGGTCTTTATTCAGTTCCCTTTCCCAGTGGCTGTTCTATCAGGCCTTGATGATTGTCCTGACCCAGCCCTCTGGACCTTCGATCTCACCGTTCTGGATGCCAGTGATGGTCTCTCTGAGCTTTGTGAGGACTGGTCCCATCTTCTCCATTCCTGATGGAATGAGGATCTCCTCTTCCTTCGTGGTGACAGATCCGACTGGAGAGATGACTGCAGCTGTTCCGCAGAGTCCGACCTCTGTGAATTCCTTGAGCTCTGCGAACTCGACAGGCCTATGCTCAACCTTCATGCCAAGCATGTTCTGGGCAATGTCGACAAGCGATCTTCTTGTGATTGAAGGGAGGATTGTCGATGACTTAGGAGTTACGATGGTTCCATCCTTCTTGACGAAGATGAAGTTTGCACCGCCTGTCTCCTCGATGTAAGTCCTTGTTGCAGCATCGAGATACATGTTCTCATTGTAGCCGTTTGCATGGGCTACATGGCCTGGGTAGATGCTCATTGCATAGTTCAGTCCTGCCTTGATATGGCCTGTTCCATGAGGAGCGGCTCTATCGTAGTCGGAGAGAAGGAGCCTGATTGGCTTTACGCCGCCCTTGAAGTAAGGACCTACAGGTGTTGCGAACATCCTGAACTGGTAATATGGAGCTGGAGCTACGCCGATCACAGGACCGCTTCCGAAGAGAACTGGCCTGATGTAGAGCGATGCACCCGATCCGAATGGAGGAACCCATGCCTCATTTGCCTTTACAAGCTGGTCTAGGGCAGAAAGGAATACATCCTTCTCAACGCGTGGCATAAGAAGCCTGTCTGCGCTGTCCTGAAGACGCTCAGCATTCAGATCAGGACGGAATGCTACGATATCGCCATTCTTAGCTGTATATACCTTAAGCCCCTCAAAGCATGTCTGCGCATACTGGATGACTCCTGCGCATTCGCTCATTGTGACTTCGCTGTCCTTGGATAGCGTGCCTTCATCCCATTTGCCATCCTTCCAGTTGGCAACGAAACGATAATCTGTCGGGATGTAACCGAATCCCAGGCTGGACCAATCGATATTCTTCTTTTCCATATATATTACCTCTGTCAGATATACGATTTCCCTCTTGTTTTACTACATGGATGGCAAAAATACTAGCATCATAGCAGGACAATGGAAGGGAAAAGGAAGTGCATTGCGGCAATGGCAATCCCAATTGCGCCTGCTGTCCTCCGCCTTTCCGAGATTATCTCCGATGAGGATGGATTCCTGGCTCCCTTCCTCTTCTCCGAATACTCCATCCTGAAGAAGAAGGCCTCTCCTGCTATGAAGAAAGCCGGGATGGCATCGCCTATGATCCTAGGGCCCGGCTTTATGGGAAAAAGAAGCATAAGGAAGAATAAGAGGAGACCGGAATAGAAAAGGGCATCCAGCGCATGGGATGATTCCATTATGAAGGCCTTGATCCTCAGCATGAACGAAAGCTCCCTTCTGAACTCAGGAAGAAGAAGGAGAAGCGATGAGAAAACAAGATAGACGATCGACAGGAAGTACAGCTGTATCACCTGGCCCTCCCTGCTTCCTCAATAAGCCTTTCAGCCATATAGAAGCCATGCTTCCTATTTGCCTCAAGTCCAGCCTTCTGGTGGAGGATGACACCGTTCATTGCCGCTTTCAGGCAATCCTCTTCCTGACCAAGCAATGCTCCTATGATGCCTGCAAGCACATCACCCGATCCTGCGACTCCCAAGGAGGGATTCGCGCCATCGAAGACATATGCATCGCTTCCAAAGCAGATCCATGTCACTGAGCTCTTGAGAACGACAATCGCAGAGAGTATTCCCGATACTCTCCTCAGTGTTTCCAGGATTGATGAAGGGCTATCGAGAAGGCATGGCACATCCATGAGGGCGCAGAGCCTCCTGAATTCGCCGATATGGGGCGTAAGGACCGCGTTGCCATGGAAATCATGGCTTGGGGCATACTTCAGGGCATCTGCATCTATAAGCAGCCTCTTATTGCTTTCGTATGCCCTTTCAAACACTTCCCTATATCCCTCGCCCCAGCCCGGCCCGATTACGATGCTGCTGTACTTCGAAAGGTCAGCATCATAGCCAGAGAGGATAAGGCTTGGGTCTGAAAGAGACGCAGTCCTGAGCGTATCATCATCCGAAATAAGCGTTACAAGGCCCGCACCGGATGCAAAGGCAGCTCTTGCTGAGAGCCTGGGAGCACCCTGGAATGGCCTTGAGCCTCCTATGACAGCAACATGGCCCCTTGTGTTCTTGTACCCATCTATGGGAATGGAGGGAAGACAGAGGTCATTGAATGTCAGTACAGAAAAAGAGGAATGCGCTTTCGCGATCGCCTCCTCGGGGAAACCTGGATTCACGGCATCTATGACACCGAAGAGCCCCCTCTGGGATGGAACGTAGAAGACATCCTTGAGCGTGGTGAATGCTATTGTCCTATCTGCCCTGATCCTGATGCCGGATGGGACATCGAGCGATATAACGCGCTTTCCTGAGCTGTTTATCGAATGGCATAAAGCACTGAAGCCCGGATCTCCCCTATCCTCGAAGCTGAAGCCGAAGAGAGCATCGATGATTATATCGAAATCGGGGATCGAGATAGGCTCTGCGATACGGAAGGACGCGCTTCGCCGCTTCCTGTTGCTCTCAGAGCACCTGTCCTTATATGGATAGCAGACAGCGAAGTCAATGCCATCGAGCATTGCAAGAGAAGCCATTCCAAGCCCATCGCTGCCGTTGTTGCCGGGCCCGATCATGAAAAGAACGCGCTTGCCCTTCAGCTCATCCCTGACAAGGCTGTAGGCAAGGGAGGATGCGCTATCTATAAGAGCCTCCTCTGAAAGACCGTATTCTGCAATAGCTCCATGGTCCAGGCGCTTAGCCTCCTCCAAGCTCAATGCTTTTTCCATACCATGATTATAACCAATGCAGGGCTGGCAGGAAAGCATATTGACGAGCGCTGGGAATAAGGATAGATTTGACACTGTCTAGGGGTGGCCGAATGGCCTGAGATCAAACCCGTTAACCTGATCTGGGTAATTCCAGCGTAGGGAGCGACATCCTTTTTTCTCTACCCAATGACAGTATTATATGGAGGCTTCATATGAAGAAGTTTATTGCTTTCGCAATGATTGTCCTTTCTGTGTCCCTTGTCTTTGCAGAGGGAACAAAGGAAGATGCTGCACGCATGAAGGCAGCTAAGAACGAAGTGACTGTATATGCTTATGATGCATTCTGCGGCGACTGGGGTCCAGGTGCTGCAGTCAAGGAAGCATTCGAGGCAAAGACAGGAATCACTCTCAATCTCGTAAGCGCAGGAGTTGCCATCGAGATGCTATCGAAGATACAGATGGAGGGAGACAGATGCCCAGCCGATGTGGTTCTCGGAATCACGGATGACTTCGCTTACAGGGCATATGGCCTTCTCCAGCCATATGAGCCTGAGGCTCTCAAGGATATTCCGGATGAGCTGGAGTTCGATTCCCAGCACCGCCTGCTGCCATTCGACTACGGCGTATTCTCATTCGTATACGACTCGGAGTCCAGCGTAAGGAGGCCGGAGAGCCTCATGGACCTGACAGCAGAAGAGTACAAGGGAAAGGTGATCCTCATCGATCCAAGGACATCCTCGGTCGGACTCGGGCTTCTTCTCTGGACATATAACCAGTTCGGCGAGAACTACATGGACTGGTGGAAGGCAATGAAGGACAATGCGCTTGCGATCGCTTCAGGCTGGTCAGCGGCATATGGCCTCTTCACAGAGGGCGAGGCACCGCTCGTGCTCAGCTACACAACAAGCCCTGTCTACCATGTGATGTATGAGGACACAGCAAGATACGAGGCAGTGATCTTCCCAGAGGGACATGAGTCGACGCTCGAGGGAATGGGAATACTGAAGAATGCAAAGAACGTTGAGAACGCTAAGGCATTCATCGATTTCATCCTCTCTGATGCTCAGCTCGATATCGCGATCGCGAACTCGATGTACCCTGTCAACGGCGCTGTAGATCTTCCTGAGGCTTTCAATTATGCTCCGAAACCTGCTATCATGTATCCAAGCGGGGAAGTCAGCCCTGAGAAGACAGCTGAGCTTCTCGATACTTGGACAAAGGTGATGGTCGGACTATGACAGGAACGAGGGGAAGATACTATCTGATAAGAGCAATACCTGCGCTCCTGCTGCTTGTGCTTTTATTCCTGCTTCCCCTCTCCTTCAGTTTCCATAGATCGTTCTCAGACGGATCCGGGAGCCTACTAGGCATATTCAGGGATGGATATACCTACAGGCTCCTATCATTCACTCTGAAGCAGTCGCTTCTATCGGCTTTCATCTCAGTGCTAGCCGCTATACCTTTCGCAGCGTTCATCTCAACGTACTCATTCCCTGGGCGCAGGGCGATACTTACGCTCGCATCCCTATCGTTCACGCTTCCTGCGATCCTTGTCGTCCTTGGGTTCGTGATCTGGTATGGGAACAACGGGATACTCAACAGGGCACTGATGCAGATGCTGTCGATGGATGAGCCGCCGCTGAGGATCCTCTACTCCTTCTCAGCCGTGATCCTTGCCCATGTATACCTCAATTTCCCAGTAGCGCTTTCGCTTCTTACCGCAAGCTGGACAAGCATGCCTGATGCAGAGGAGAAGGCAAGCTATCTGATGGGATCGGGGAGGATGAGGACATTTTTCAGGATAACGCTCCCTAAGCTCAGGGGAAGCCTGATAGCCGCATTCATGCTTATTTTCCTCTTCTGCTTCTCATCCTTCACTATCGTGATGGTGCTTGGAGGAAAGCCTGAGTTCTCGACCCTTGAGTCAGAGATATACAGAAGGCTGCACACAGAGGGGAATGTAAACGAAGCTGCATCGCTCTCTGTATTCGTGATCATAGTCAACTCAGTGATGCTCATAGCAACATCGGGCGCAAGAAGAAGCCCCAGGAAGAGCCGGAAGGAAAGAGAGCTGAAAAGAGCAAGGGGAATGAGGCTTCTGCAGGCCTTCCTGATCTCTCTGATCATACTCCTATTCCTGCTTCCTCCCCTTCTTGCAATAGCATACAGGTCATTCTACACAAAGGAAGGGACCTTCACCCTGAGCGCATGGAAGAGCGTCTTCAGAGGAGGAAAGGGACTTCTCGGATCTGCGCCGAAGGCAATCCTCAGCAGCTTCCTGATCGCGATAGTCTCTGCTCTCGTATCTGTAATGCTAGCGGAGCGCCTTTCCCTCTACTCAGCGAAGTCAGGCTCCCATCTGGTGCCGTTTCTCGCCACTCTTCCGATGGCAACGGGATCCGTGACGCTTGGGATGGGATTCCTGCTTGTCTCGTCATTCATTCACTCATTCTCATCAGCTGTGTCGTACATGCTCGTAATCGCAGCGCACCTGATAATAACGATACCGTTTGCAGTCAGGACCATACTTCCGGGAGCAAGGAGCATAAGCGATAGCATTGCGCTATCATCCTTGACTCTCGGAGCATCTATGAAAAAGACGATAAGGAAGGCAGAGCGCCCTCTGCTTTCACCATATATCAGGAAGGCATTCGCATTCTCCTTCGCGATCTCGCTTGGGGAAGTGAATGCAACGCTCACTCTCTCCGAGGGAAGCGTGAGCACCATCCCTGTTCTTATGTACAGGATGATAGACACATACAACTACCAGGGAGCTTCTGCTCTGGGGATCATACTCCTGACAGAGGCCCTTATCGTCTTCGCAATCTGCGAATGCGGAGGAAAGCACAATGCCATATCTTAGCGTCCAGAACATAGTCAAGGCATTCAGGGATTTCACACTGAGCCTCTCCTTCGATGTCGAGAAGGGCGAGATGATCAGCATCATAGGTCCTTCCGGATCGGGAAAGAGCACTCTGCTGTCGGTTATAGCCGGCATTGCAAGGCAGGACAGCGGCTCTGTGATCCTTGAAGGAAACGATATATCCGATCTCGAGATCCAGAAGAGGGAGATAGGGATGGTCTTCCAGGACTATGCCCTCTTCCAGAACATGAATGTCGAGAAGAACATCCAGTACGGCATGAAGGACAAGGACAGGAAGAACAGGAAGAAGCTGACTGAGAACCTCCTTGCGCTTGTCGATCTGGAAGGCTACGGCAAGAGATCCGTATCATCGCTATCGGGAGGAGAGGCACAGCGCGTTGCGCTTGCACGCTCCCTTGCGGCAGAGCCGAGGATACTCCTTCTCGATGAGCCTCTCTCGGCCCTGGATGCGCCATTGAGGAAGAGGCTGAGAAGCGTGATAAGGCAGATACATGACACGCTGGGAATCACAATGCTGTATGTCACGCACGACAGGGAGGAGGCATTCGCGATCTCTGACAGGGTAATCATAATGAACAAGGGAGGAATCGAGGACTCAGGCGAGCCTGAGACGCTTTACCGCAAGCCCAGGAACATGTTCTCTGCATTCTTCACAGGAGAAGGCACTTCGCTTCCATGCCACCTTATCTACGAGAACAGATCGGGAAGCCTCTTCTTCAGGCCGGAGAATGCGACTGTCACAGAGGAAGGAGTCGATCCTTCGCTCTATCCAAGCCACATCATCCTCAATGGAGTGACGATAGTATCTGCAGAGTATCTGGGAGACAGCTACCTCCTGGGGCTCGATTACCAGGGTTATCCGATGCTTGCAAGGACGATGCTTAAGCCGAAGAAGCGCAATATAGCGATAATGATCCTCAAGGAAAGCCTGTCCTTCTTCTAGAAAGCTGACAAAAACGAGGGGTTTCAGTGTATAAATGGGTATGAAGAGAATTCTTGCTGTATCACTCATAGTCCTTTCTGCGCTTCCGCTGTTCTCAAGGTGGTCCCCATACATTGCCCTGGAATCGCACCCTTCATTCGAGATAGCGGATAAAGCAATCGATTCCTATGGCAAGCCCAGGCTCGCTTTCGCTTTCATGGGGAGCGCTGCGCCGCTTTCGTTCTCATTCGGGAATTCGAATATATCAGTGCCTCTGTCCTTCTCCTATACGACCATGACTCCGGTCTTCGAGAGGTCTTTCATCGAAGAGCATTACGATATAGGGACAGCCGTCCTCTATTCATACTCCTTCGGAAACGGGATTACGCTCTCGGCAGGTCCCGGATTCGGATTCATGCTCTTCCCCAGCACAAAGGGCTCAAAGGCATATATAGGCGCAGATGCGGCATTCACGATCCTCATAAACAGGTTCCTGTCGCTATCGTTCCCATTCAGGTACAGGCACTCGAACGGGCTTGATGCAATTGAAGCAGGACTTGCTCTTGCTCTGAGGATGGGGGCATCAAGATGAAGAGGATAATGCTTGCCCTTGCTATCGCCGCAGCGCTTCTTTCATCATGCTCGATAGAGAACACGACATCAGGAAGCAAGGTCGTGCTCGTCTCAGTCGCATTCGATTACACAGACACGCGATACAACGTCCTTTCAACGACTCTCAATGACCAGAAGGGCTACTGCAGCCAGCTGGAGCTCCTCTCCTCAGCATCCGGATGCCAGTATGAGGAGTACAGATTCACATCATCAGATGAGGGAAGGATATTCACGCACAAGCTCGATGGAGTCAAGAAAAGCAGCTCAGGAATCTTCACGAAGGAGACTATCCTAAGCACTCTCAGGGACATCGAGACAGACAGGAACGACATAGTCATTTTCCATTACTCAGGGCATGGGCTTTCGGATGGAGGGAAGCTTGCGATTGTCGATCAGGAGCCAGAACCGGAATCGGCAAAAAGGGGGCTCTCATTCATAGACAAGTCAGAGCTTCTCAATAGCATAAGGGGCCTGAAGGGAAAGAAGCTCCTGATCCTTGATTCATGCTACTCAGGCTCCTTCATCGAGGATCCAGGCGCTCTCTCCTCAGGGCAGGTCTTCCAGACCAGATACGGCAGAACCGTGCTTCAGAGGAATACGTACACAGATTCCCTTGGAAACGCAATCTCTTCCCTTTTCGGGCATATTGAGGACACTGATGGGATCTGGGTGCTATCTGCAGCCTCATCGGCACAGGTTGCGAAGGATTCATGGGCGGGAGGACTGGAAAACCAGGACAAGTACGGAGCCTTCACGTTCTACATCCTCCGCGCCATGGGCTTTGATACCGATGCAATGACAGCAAGAGTCGACTGCAGCATGGACCTTATATCAGCGCATAGGCTGTACAGGCACGCTATCTCAGAGATGTCACAGAGCCTCTATGAGGAATCCACGCCTCAGACCACTATGACTCCTGTTGACCTTGTGCTATTTCAGTACTGAAGGTCCTTGCCGTCCTTTATTGCCTGGATCTCATCCCTCAGAAGGGCAGCCTTCTCGAACTCGAGGTTCTCTGCATACTCAAGCATCCTCTTCTCGAGGTCCTTGACGTACTTCTTCCTATCCTTCTCGACAAGGAGGTTGTAGCTGCTCCTGACTATCTTCACATCCTCCTTGGCGATCTCGACGCTCTCCTCGACCTGTCTCTCCAGGATATCCTCGACAGCCTTCCTGATTGTCTTGGGAGTGATGCCATGGGCCTTGTTGTATGCCATCTGCACGCTTCGCCTGTGCTCAGTCTCCTCGATTGCCTCAGCCATGGCAGGGCTCATCTTGTCTGCATACATGATGACCCTTCCATCTGCGTTCCTCGCGGCTCTTCCGATAGTCTGGATAAGCGATGTCGCAGACCTGAGGAATCCGATCTTGTCAGCATCGAGGATCGCGACAAGCGATACCTCTGGAAGATCGAGTCCCTCCCTCAGGAGGTTGATTCCGATAAGCACATCGAACTTGCCAAGCCTGAGGTCCCTGAGTATCTCGACCCTCTCGATTGTCTCGACCTCCGAGTGCAGGTACTTGACCTTGAGGCCAAGGCCCGACATGTAATCCGTAAGATCCTCGCTCATGCGCTTCGTAAGCGTTGTGACAAGGACCCTCTCGCCTTTCTCTATGGTCTTCCTGATCTCGCCGTAGAGATCCTCCATCTGCCCCTCTGTGGACCTTACCTCTATGGATGGATCGAGAAGCCCCGTAGGCCTGATGATCTGCTCGACTATCTGGACTGACTCGCCCTTCTCCCTCTCTCCGGGAGTTGCCGATACATAGATCCTCTGCCCTACCTTCCTATCGAACTCCTCGTACTTAAGCGGCCTGTTGTCGAGGGCTGATGGAAGCCTGAAGCCATAGTTCACGAGGTTGAGCTTCCTAGATCTATCGCCTTCATACATCGCTCCGATCTGGGGCAGCGTCACATGGGACTCATCTATGAATGTGACAAAGTCATCTGGGAAGTAATCGAGAAGCACAGCAGGCCTCTCCCCTGGGGCCCTGCCAGACAGAGGCCTGGAGTAGTTCTCTATGCCTGAGCAGTAGCCTACCTCCTGGAGCATCTCGAGATCGTACTCGACCCTGCTCTTGATTCTCTCGGCCTCAACGTACTTGCCATTGGACCTGAAGTACTCTACCCTCTCTTCCTTCTCCTCATTGATCCTGTCTATCGCCTGCTCTATCTGGTTCTTAGGCATGACGAACTGCTTTGCAGGGTAGAGCGTCACGGAGTCAACGCTCTCGTACCTCTCGCCTGTAAGAGGATTGAACCAGACGATCTGGGAGACAGTATCCCAGTCAAGATAGATCCTGAAGGCAAGCTCAAGGTACGCAGGATAGATCTCGACTGTCTCGCCCTTTGGCCTGAATGTTCCCCTCTCAAGCACAAGGTCGTTCCGCTCATAGAGCATCCTTGTGAGCTGCACGAAGACACTCCTCTGGTCGAAATCCTCCCCGACATGGAAGGAATAGACCATATCGCGAAGCGAAACAGGATTGCCGAGCCCGTAGATGCATGAAACAGTCGCAACGACAATCACATCGCGCCTCTCCATGAGCGAGAAGGAGGCGGCAAGCCTCAGCCTGTCGATCTCATCGTTGATATCAGTCTCCTTCTCGATATACAGGTCCTTTCCAGGGACATAAGCCTCAGGCTGATAGTAATCGTATGTAGATACGAAGTATGTCACTGCATTCTCCGGGAAGAACGACTTGAACTCCCTGTACAGCTGGGCAGAAAGCGTCTTGTTGTGCGAAAGGATCAGCGTGGGCTTCTGTATCCTCTCGATCAGCTTTGCCATCGTGAATGTCTTGCCCGAGCCCGTGACACCCTTTAGCGTCTGTGCCCTATCGCCTTCAAGATAGCCCTTGTAGAGAGCATCGACTGCATCTCCCTGATCTCCGGAGAGATCGAACTCCGAATGCACCTTGAAAGGCTTGTATACCCCTGTCTGGAAACCTATATCGCTCATCTTATGATCCACCTGGAATTCTCTTCGTTCTGCTCCACAAGGACAACGTCCTTGATAACCGTATAGCCGCCCTTCCTATACACTGTGATATCCACCTTGTCCCCTGCCTTCGTACCGAACATAGCGGCATAGTAATCGGAGTAGCTCTCTATGCTCCTGCCATTGATCGCAGTGATCACATCTCCGCCCAGGTATATCACTGACTGTCCGTACTGAGCCTTCTCGGATCCGCCCTTGAGCCCTGCTTTATCTGCCATGCCAAGAGGCACGACCTGGCTTATGAGTATTCCCTTATCTATCCCGAGGGACAGATAGCTCACTATCTGCGGATTGAGCTCTACCGAGAGTATATCGAGCCATCCCCTCTGCACCTTGCCGTTCTCTATTATGCTCTTTGCGATCGTGCTGACGGTCTCCACAGGGAGCGCGAACGAGATTCCCTGCGCTGTTCCGCTTGTTGAGTAGATGGAGCTCACAAGAGCAACCATGTTTCCCTTCCCGTCAAGAAGGGGTCCTCCGCTGTTGCCCGGGTTGATCAATGCATCTGTCTGTATCATGTTGGGCAATACCGATCCCGATGAATTGAACACCATCCTGCTGAGTCCCGAGATCATCCCGCTTGTAAGCGACCATGTATATCCGAAGGGGTTTCCGATCGCGAGGACGGTCTGCCCTACGACGAGATTCTCAGACGATCCTATGCCGATTGCCTTTAGGCCCGTCCTATCTGTCTTGAGGACCGCGATATCGGAGAGAGCATCATACCCCACAAGAACCGCCTGGCTGGTGCTCTGGTCGTAGAAGTTCACATTGAAAGCGCTTCCTGAGCCTAGCACATGCTTATTGGTGACTATATAGCCATCGGAGGAGACAATGACTCCCGAGCCCTGACCGGAATCGGAGAACTCGCTTGACGATATGATCTGCACAACCGATTCCTTGGCCTTCTCATAGACAGCTATGCTCCTTGCTTCCTCTCCAGTGTACTGCCAGCTTGGCTCGGAGCCGATGAAGAGAGGCAGGTCTTCGCCGGAGTACCTGATGTAGTCGACAGGAACGCCAGCCATCTCCAGAAGTCCCTTCTCCCCTTTCTCCTCAATGACGCTCTCAAGCACTGTCCTCAGCATCTCGGACTGCTCCTCAGCGCTCAGGTACCTCGTCCATAGCGCAAGAAGCGAGAATGCTATCAGGAGAATGAGTGCGACAGCTATCGCAATGAGGATTTCAGATAAAGGGAAACGGCGCTTCATAGTGGAGAAAGTACCATCAGAGGTGCTATCAGTCAAGCATTGACACTATCATGGATAAGACACATGCTAGGGCTATGGACATAGCTAAGGCAAACGAGGCGGCCTGGGATGAGGAAGTCCTCAGGAACAACTACTGGACAAGAATCGTATCGGAAGAGGAAATTAAGGAAGCAGGAAGCGGAAGACCGGGAATAATGCTCTCACCTGTGAAGAAAGTCCCGCTTGAGTGGCTTAAGGGCATTAAGGGAGCAAGGGTGCTGAACCTTGCAGGAGGAGGCGGTCAGCAGACACCCGTCCTTGCAGCTTACGGATGCACCGTTACGTGCCTTGACAACAGCAGGAGCCAGCTTGAGCAGGATAGGAAGGCGCTGGAGAGGTACGGGCTCGAAGCATCCCTCATCCAGGGCACGATGCTCGACCTATCCCCATTCGGCAATGATTCATTCGACTGCGTGCTGAACCCAGTCTCCCTCAACTTCGTAGATGGGATCAGGAGGGTTTTCGATGAGGTTCATAGGGTGATCAGGGATGGAGGCACCTTCATGTTCGGAATCGCGAATCCGATCATGTACATGTTCGATGACGTGAAGCTTGCAAAGGGAAGGATGAGGATCAGGTACACGCTTCCGTTCTCAGACCTGAAGTCAATCTCCGGAAAGGAGCTTGCAAGGAGGATGAAGAAAAAGGACACGATTGAGTTCTCCCACACCCTCGATGCGATAATAGGAGGAGTGACGGAAGCGGGATTCGCTGTAACGGGCTTCTACTCGGACCATTCGGACTTCGAGCCTGTAGATTCATTCGTTTGCGACTGCTACCTTGTCTTCAGGTGCATCGCGATAAAGCACTGAATCATATATTGACTCTGTACTCCTCCCCAGACCGGGTGAGGAGAACCGCCTTGAGTCCCTTGCTTCTTGCGAAATCCAGAGCCCTCTCGAGCCCCATTGCATAGAGAGCAGTCGCATAGGCATCCGAGTAAGCGGACAGCGGAGCGATGACAGTCGCTGAGATGATATCCGATTCCACAGGATACCCTGTCCTGCTATCGAGGATGTGGTGATAGATCCTTCCATCCTCCTCGAAGAACCTCTGGTACGGCCCGCTTGTGGATACAGCCTCATCCTCAGCCTCTATCGTGTCGAAGCACTCGGATCTCGCAGAACCGGGATCCGTGATTCCGATCTTCCATTTCCCGCCGCCTTCCTTCCTGCCCATTGCATATACGTTTCCTCCCAGGTTGATAAGCCCGGATGA
>JAXFQZ010000066.1:0-13977 GCA_034178685.1 Candidatus Ornithospirochaeta sp.
AGGGAATATGTGACTTACACAGGCTACCTCGAAGGAGAGAAGGTAAGCGTTACAAGCACAGGAATCGGAGGACCATCCGCATCGATTGCATGCGAGGAGCTCTATAAGTGCGGAGTCGATACCTTTCTCAGGATGGGAACATGCGGAGGAATCGCTCTTGATGTGAAGGGAGGCGATGCCGTTATCGCGACGGGAGCCATAAGGATGGAAGGAACGAGCCGCGAGTATGCTCCGATAGAATTCCCCGCTGTTGCGACATTCGAGGTAGTTGAGGCACTTAGGGATGCTGCGCGTGAGATGGGAATCAGATACCATATCGGAGTGGTTCAGTGCAAGGACTCCTTCTACGGCCAGCATGATCCTGACATCATGCCTGTCAGCTATGAGCTGATGAATAAGTGGGAAGCATGGAAGAGACTGGGAACCCTTGCATCGGAGATGGAGAGCGCTGCGATATTCACAGTAGCGGCTAGGCTTGGATGCAGATGCGGATCCTGCTTCTCGGTTGTCGGTAATCAGGAGAGGGCAGCGCTTGGCATGGAAAATCCCCAGTGCCATGATCCTGACCAGGCAATACGCCTTGCTGTAGAGGGCCTGAGGCACCTGATCAGGATGGATAGGGAGAATCAGTAGAAGGAATAACCCCTTTCAGCATATATGGATCTTGTTCTGCTTAGAAGCTCATCAAGATCCTCGCCGTCCTTCGCCTCGCACTCAAGCTCGATAGTGAAAAGCTCAAGGCCTAGGGCGGTGTACTCCTTCTGAAGCTCCTTCGATTCATGCATCGAGAGATCGAGCCTGAAACGCTCATCCTTATATGATCTGACTGCATCCTCTGTCTTCTTGAGATAGATCCTGTCAGTCTTGAGATTCCTTATTATGATTATTCCCCTGATGGGCTTCTCCCTCAGGAATTCAGATGGAACTGCCATAGCTTGATTATCGCTGTTATCCAATCCTGTTTCAATACGATGTTTCCAATATTGGAATAATGTTTTATAATTTTAAATAAGTGTATTTTTCCTTTGGAAATTGCAGTTTTCTGTAATACACTGAGAGCAGTTTGTTTTATAAGGTGGTACTAATGGAACAGCAGATTCAGGATCTTGTCTCTTCGATCCAGAAGGAAGGAATCGAAAAAGCAAGAGCAGAGGCTGAGAAGATCCTCAAGGATGCATCAAGACAGGCAGATGAGATCATCATGAAGGCAAATCAGGAAAAGGATAAGCTCATTGATGATGCCAGGAAGGCTATAGAGCTTGAGCGCAGGAGCTCCGAGGCTACTATCCGCCAGGCAGCAAGGGATGTTTCGCTTAGCCTTAAGAAGAGCATCGAGGAGAAGTTCGATTCGATTCTCGCACTGGCAGTTGAGAAGGATCTTCATGGTTCGGCCCTCACGGAGCTGATCAAGACAGCAATAAGCAACGAAATCGCATCATCCTCGACAAGGATCGAGCTATCTGAAGCAGATTACAAGGCGCTTGCGAAAGAGCTTTCCTCAGCATTCGCTAAGGAAATAGGACAGGGCCTTGAGTTCTCATCCTCCCGTTCTCTCGATTCAGGGATCCGCATCTGCCAGAAGGACGGTTCCTCTTACATCGACCTGACAGGGGAGGAATGCACCAAGCTTCTCCATCCATATCTTTCAAATGCATTGAAATCAATAATCTAAGGAGAGGAAAAGGTGTCTGAGTACTACTATTTCGTCTCTACATTGCCGATGCTTTCAGTTGACAGGAGCGTCCCGATCACGTATCAGGATTTCCTTTCAAAGGCTAAGGAGCAGCTCTCCAGGAAGGACTATGAGGACCTCCGGAGCGCAAGCTTCGATGCAGATGGCAAGGCACATGCCAGGCTTGTGCGTTCATGGCAGTCGTTCGTCTCTTCGGTAAAGGACGAGCTTATCTACCAGAGGGCGAAGAGGCTTGGGATTGCCGGCTATGAAAGGCCATCCTACCTGCCAAAGGAGCTGGCAGACAGGATCGAGGATGCCGTCAATGACGACAATCCGCTTGATGCAGAGAAGGAGATACTCTCGCTGTATTTCGATTTCCTCTCGGAAAATGATTCTTCATCCCAGTTCTCATCGGATGCATTGATGGTATATGGACTGAAGCTTCAGATCCTCGAAAGGCTTGAGTCTTTCGATACAGAGAAGGGAAGGGCGGAATTCGGACGTTTATTCAAGGATATTCAGAAGGAAATCTTCGATAAGGAGTGAGTATGGCGAATACAGGCCATGTTACAGGCGTTAACGGGAATATGGTTAACGTCGCTTTCGATAGCCAGGTTGTCAAGAACGAGGTTGGATACATCCTCGTAGGGGATACCAGGCTCAAGGGCGAGGTAATAAGGATCACCGATGGTATAGCGAGCCTCCAGGTCTACGAGATGACAAATGGAATCGCAGTCGGCGATAAGGTTGAATTCACCTCAGAGCTCTTGTCTGTCGAGCTGGGTCCTGGTCTTCTGACACAGGTCTTCGATGGATTGCAGAATCCGCTTCCGGATCTTGCTGAGAAGTGCGGGTTCTTCCTGCAGAGGGGTGTTTACCTCGAGCCGATCCCCGACAAGCAGTGGGATTTCACAGCCAAGGTGATGCCAGGCCAGAGCGTTATCGCTGGCGATACGATCGGTACGGTCCCTGAGGGTCTCTTCACGCATCAGATATTCGTTCCATTCAGCCTCCAGGGCAGGTGGAAGGTGGAGAGCATCGTCGCAAATGGCAGATACCGTGCGCATGAGACAGTATGCGTGATATCTAACCAGAGGGGCGAGAAGAAGGAGCTCTCGATGGTAATCAAGCAGCCTGTTAAGGTTGCGATAAAGGGATATGAGGAGAGGGTAAGGCCGGATCAGCCGATGGTCACCAAGATCCGTCTCATCGATACATTCCTTCCGGTCTCAAAGGGCGGTACATACTGCGTTCCTGGTCCTTTCGGAGCTGGCAAGACCGTTCTCCAGCATCTTACAAGCCGCAATGCCGATGTTGATGTCGTTATCATCGCAGCATGCGGAGAGAGAGCCGGTGAGGTCGTTGAGATCCTCAAGGAATTCCCCGAGCTGACTGACCCGAAGACAGGGCGCTCCCTGATGGAGAGGACGATCATCATCTGCAATACATCCAGTATGCCTGTTGCAGCAAGAGAGGCATCCGTATATACAGCTGTGACTATGGCAGAGTACTACAGGAACATGGGACTCGATGTCCTTCTGCTTGCAGACTCTACTTCCAGATGGGCACAGGCAATGAGGGAGATGAGCGGAAGACTCGAGGAAATCCCTGGAGACGAGGCATTCCCTGCTTATCTTGAATCGAGGATCGCCGAGTTCTACGAGAGGGCCGGAAAGGTCAGGCTCAGGGATGGCAGGTACGGCACTGTCACGATCGGCGGTACGGTTTCGCCTGCTGGCGGAAACTTCGAGGAGCCTGTGACACAGGCAACGCTGAAGGTCGTTGGTGCATTCCATGGTCTTTCAAGGGAGAGGTCGGACGCAAGGAAGTATCCTGCTATCGATCCTCTTGAGTCATGGTCCAAGTATCACGGAATCATCTCCAAGGATGAGGTTGATTATGCATACTCATTCATCACCAAGGGTGCTGAGGTTGGCCAGATGATGAAGGTCGTAGGAGAGGAAGGAACCAGCCTCGATGACTACATCGTCTACCAGAAGGGAGATTTCATCGACTCTGTATACCTGCAGCAGAACTCCTTCGACCCTGTTGATGCATCCGTTACCGTTGAGAGGCAGAAGGAGGTCTTCGAGGTCCTTATCGATATCCTCAGATCCGATTTCACCCTCAGCGACAAGAGGGAGGCAAGGCTCTTCTTCAACCAGCTCAGGCAGATGTTCCTCGATTGGAACGGAAAGGAATTCCAGAGTGCCGAATACGATAAGGCCAGGAAGGCTCTTGCCGCTTATTATCAGGAAAAGAGAGGCTAATGATGCAGAAAGTCTATACTAGAATCGAATCCATCGTCGGAAACGTCATCACAGTCAAAGCCGACGGGATCAAGAACGGAGACCTTGCAGAGATAGAGACTTCGATGGGTAAGAGCTATGCAAACGTCATCAAGCTCGATAACGACCGTGTCTCTCTTCAGGTATTCGCTGGCGCACAGGGCGTTTCCACAGGAGACAGCGTCAGGTTCCTTGGTCTTCCTATGAGGGTAAGCTACTCCGATGCCCTTCTCGGAAGGGTCTTCAATGGCGCTGCTCAGCCTAGGGACAATGGACCGGAGCTGACCGATAACATGATCGAAATAGGAGGACCTTCGGTAAACCCTTCAAAGCGTATTCTTCCTAAGAACATGATCAGGACGGGTATCCCTATGATCGATATGTTCAATACGCTCGTCGAGTCGCAGAAGCTTCCTATCTTCTCAATCTCCGGTGAGCCATACAACGAGCTTCTTGCACGCATAGCAATGCAGGCTGAGGTCGACATAATCGTTCTCGGAGGAATGGGACTCAAGTACGATGACTACCTCTTCTTCAAGGAAACGCTTGAGGCATCGGGTGCCATGAGCAGGACAATCATGTTCATCCATACTGCTTCTGACCCTACTGTAGAGTGCACTCTCGTTCCTGATCTTTCGCTTGCTGTTGCAGAGAGGTTCGCGCTTGATGGAAAGAAGGTTCTTGTCCTTCTTACCGATATGACGAACTTCTGCGATGCGATGAAGGAAACAGCAATCACAATGGAACAGGTTCCTTCCAACAGAGGCTACCCGGGAGATCTCTACTCATCCCTCGCATCGAGGTATGAGAAGGCTGTCGACTTCGATGGAGCCGGATCGGTGACCATCCTTGGTGTCACGACCATGCCAGGAGATGATGTCACTCATCCTGTTCCTGACAACACCGGGTATATCACAGAGGGACAGTATTATCTCAGGAACGGCCACATCGAGCCATTCGGATCGCTGTCGCGTCTCAAGCAGAACGTAAACAAGGATACCAGGGATGACCACAGAGCTCTTATGGACGGTATGATCAAGCTCTATTCCTCATACAAGGACTCGCTTGAGAAGAAGTCGATGGGATTCATGATGAGCGACTGGGATGAGAAGCTCCTGAAATACGGAAAGCTCTTCGAATCAAAGCTCATGGATCTTTCGGTGAATATCCCTCTTGAAGAGGCTCTTGACCTCGGATGGGAGATCCTCGCTGAGTGCTTCGACCCTAACGAGACGCTCCTGAAGAGCGATCTGATCGAGAAATACTGGCCGAAGAAGGAGAAGTGATGGCTGTCAAACTGACAAAGAATGAACAGAAGAAGCAGAAGGACATGCTCAAGCAGTTCCAGCGCTATCTGCCGACACTGCAGCTGAAGAAACAGCAGCTGCAGGTCGTGATCAGGGAAGCGGAAGCCGAGATCGTAAGGCTCAGGGATGAACAGCAGAGAGCTATTGCCGGTCTCGACTCATGGATAGCTGTCTATGGCGAGAATGCTTCGTTTTCTTCTTCCAAGTCCATTGGCAATCTGATAAAGGTCAAGGAGATAGTCAAGGACAAGGGGAATATCGCAGGCGTAGAGGTCCCGATATTCAGATCCCTTGAGTTCGAGCCTATCGAATACGATCTGAGGGAATACCCGCTTTGGGTCGATAGGGCAATCGTCGCTTTGAGGGATATCCTCAGATACGATGCTCTGATCAAGACCCTGCAGGAGAGAATAGATCTTCTTTCCAAGGAACTCAGGACAACTTCCCAGAGAGTGAATCTCTTCGAGAAGGTCAGGATTCCTCAGGCAAAGGAGAATATCAGGGTCATCGGAATCTATCTGCAGGACCAGCAGACAGCTGCTGTAGTCCGCGGAAAGATCGCGAAGAAGAAACTGGTAAAGGCAGGTTGAAGAGATGATTGAGAAAATGAAGAAAGTAACGGTCCTCTCCGAGATCGGCAGGAAGCATCAGCTTCTTGTAGCCTTGAGGAATTTCGGTGTACTCCATATCACCGATATCGCACAGAGATCCGATAGCTATGACTCTCTTTCAAAGGAGAAGGATGAGCTTTTCAGGATAATGTCCGTCCTGGAAGATGCTGTTCCCAGGAAGGAGAGACCTGAGCAGAAGACGCTTGATGATTCCCGGTTCGATGAACTCCACAGGGGGCTTCTGTCCCTTGTCGATGAGAAAAGGGATCTAGGTGCCAAGCTTATCAGAATCGCTTCGGAGATCTCGAGAATCGAGCCTTTCGGCGATTTCGATCCTACGGAAATCAAAGCGCTGGAAAAAGATGGCATCGAGATTCATCTATATACTCTTGGCAAGAAGGAGCTCAATGCACTCCGCCTTGCTGAGGATGTATCCTTCATAAAGATCGGATACTCGGGAAAGATGGAAGCGGTTGCGGTGATAGGAAAGCCTCTTGACAGGAAATACGGAGCATCCGAATTCATCCTTCCTTCTTCATCCCTTGCTGACCTTCAGGCAGAAAAGCTTGAGTCGGAAAAGAGGATCGGGGAGATCGATTCTATCATCAGGGATTCAGCCTGCTATATAAGCGCATACTCAAGGAAGCTTGAGAAGAACAGCGAATCACTGCTTTTCGATAGAGTCAGCTCCACCGTGGAAGGAACCGAGATCATCTACCTCTCAGGGTACATCCCTGCTGTCAAGGAGGAGGATTTCAAGGCATTCTGCCACAATGAGTCTGCTGCATATCTGATATCCGATCCGACAGAGGAGGACAATCCTCCGACTCTGATCAGATACAATGCGGTAACGAAGCTTGTAAAGCCTGTATTCGATCTGCTGGGAACAATACCTGGATACAGGGAGTACGATATCTCTATGTACTTCCTTATATTCTTCTCGTTGTTCTTCGCTATGATCATAGGCGATGCAGGCTATGGACTGCTGTTCCTGATCGGTGCCATCGCACTGAATGCAAAGAGCAGGAAGTGCTCAGATGTCAATGCGCTTCTGTATGTTGTCAGTATTGTGACAATCGTATGGGGTGCCATGACAGGCACATGGTTCGGATCCGAGACTATACTCAAGAGCGTTCCGCTTCTGCAGAAGCTCGTGGTCCCGGCATTCACCAACTTCCCTGCAGTGATCGGTGTCGATGGAACATATGCGCAGAATATGATGATGAAGTTCTGCTTCATGCTCGGAACCATTCAGCTTTCGCTTGCATGCGCGATCAACATAGTGCACAAGATCCCTGAGAAGAACCTGTCATGGGTTGCTGATCTCGGATGGCTGATAGATGTCCTTGTCCTTTATTTCCTCGTTCTTTACCTGGTAATAGGACAGGATGTCAGCTCGATGTTCCCTGTGATAATAGGAGGCATCGCGCTCGGCTTCGTGCTTGTTACTGTCTTCGGCAGCCAGGCACCTGGAGTGAAGTTCTCAGCTGGAGTCAAGGCAGGGCTTGCCGGCTTTGTCACGAACTTCATCAATACCATCTCGTGTTTCTCGAATATCATGAGCTATATCAGGCTCTTTGCCGTAGGCATGGCATCGCTTGCTATCGGCCAGTCCTTCAATGGAATGGGAGCTGGTCTTCTAAGCGGATTCGCCCTTCCTCTGGGAATCCTGGTAATACTCATAGGTCATGCGATGAACATCGTCATGGGAATACTATCGGTTGTCGTACATGGCGTACGTCTCAATCTTCTGGAATTCTCCGGTCAGCTCGGTATGGAGTGGACTGGATACAATTACGAACCATTTAGGAAAATGGTCGATGATAAAGTTGTAGCTAACAACTAAGGAGAAGGAAAAATGGAATCTCTAGCTTACATCGGAATGGCATGTGCACTTTGCTTGTCTGCACTCGGATCAGGACTCGGAACCAACGCAGCTGGACAGAGCGCTGTAGGTGGATGGAAGAAATGCTATGCAGCTGGTAAGCCAGCTCCCTTCATCATGGTCGCTTTCGCAGGTGCTCCTCTCACACAGACAATTTACGGCTTCCTGCTCATGACATTCATCAAGAATGCACTTGGATCTGCAAATCCTGTTCTCTGCCTCTTCATCGGAATCCTCGGTGGCATCGCGATCGGCGTTTCCGCAATGTTCCAGGGAAAGGTCGCAGCTTGCGCAGCTGATGCACTCGCTGAGACAGGCAAGGGTACTGCTAACTACTTCATCGTTATCGGTATCGTAGAGACAGTCGCTCTCTTCACGCTCGTATTCTCACTGCTGATGCTCTGATAGAAGCATATTCACAAGGCCGGTTGGATCGCTCCTTCCGGCCTTTATTTTTCTTCATTGTTGTTCTATGCTCACTGTATGGCACAGTTAGCAATATTGTTCTTTGTTCCCTTCCTGGGAACGATGCTTGGTTCAATGGGTGTCTTCTTCCTGCCTAATGGAATGAAGGAGAAGACAGAGAAGATGATTCTCGGCTTTGCGTCAGGCGTCATGATCGCGGCCGCTGTCTGGTCGCTTCTTCTTCCAGCTCTCGAAAGCTCAGGCTACTTCGCTGTCTCTTTCGGCTTTCTTCTCGGAATACTCTTTCTGCTTGCGATGGATTTCATAGTCCCTCATCTCCATGTCACTTCAGATCATCCTGAGGGAATGAAGGCATCGATTTCCAGATCAGCTCTCCTTATGCTCTCTGTCACTATCCACAACCTGCCTGAGGGAATGGCTGTCGGAGCAGGAGCTGCCGTGATGGGAGCACAGGGTGAGATGGCATTCGCATCCAGCCTTGCTCTTTCGCTTGGAATCGCTCTTCAGAACTTTCCTGAGGGAATGGTTGTCTCGATGCCTCTCTACAAGGAAGGCAAGAGCAAGATGAGGGCTTTCATCCAGGGAACTCTTTCAGGCATCGTTGAGCCGATAGGATCGATCGTTGCTTTCATATTCATATCGAAGGTGATTTCGCTTCTTCCTATCATGCTTTCATTCGCAGCTGGAGCTATGTTCTATGTGGTCGTTGAGGAGCTTATCCCTGAAGCATCAGAGGGCGAGCACTCCAATATCGGGACAATCGGCGCTTCCCTGGGCTTTGTTGCGATGATGATACTCGATGGTATCTTCGGCTAGCATTCTGGATGATTATTCCTGCCTCTTTCTTCCGATCGGAGGATCGGAAGCCCTTCTCGGAATGAGGCAGGATTCTTCTTGCTATCGATCGGCGTTCTTTGCGAAATGTTGAGCCTCTAGCACGCCATCGAAGTGACAACTCTCCCGCCTAAAGACGGGAGTATTCCCGCATGGATTTTATAAGCATGCTTCAGATGACTTTTTGAGTCTTCTTCTATATTATTGAGAGCATGGTCATCGATAACTCAAAGGACATTGCTTCTTATTTCGGTCTTGATGAAGGACTGAGGGATATCAGGAGGATGGAGGGCTCCCAGATTCCTGCTTTCCATGGATATATGGTTGACAGGGATCATACTGTGGTCTTCTTCGTCAACAGCGGCAGCGCTGTATTCTCCACTACATGGAGGGAGAACCCGAAGTCAATGGAGGCTCTCTCTGCCGTAACCGTATGCAGAGGCGGATTCGCTCTCTTCCTTCCTGGCGAGCCATTCATAGTCAGATACGATGATGCTGAAGTCTCGATGTTCGTGATAGGTGAGTGATGCATTCAGTTAAAAGCGCTTTTGTCAGGGGCCTTGAGATAGGCGGCAAGGCACCTGTGAGGATACAGAGCATGTATGAGTCATCTGTCCTCTCCTCAGATGCTGATGCTATCCTTGCCAGGATAGAGAAGCTCAGGAAGATGGGGATGGATCTAATAAGATTCAGCTTCTCATCAAGGCATGAGGCTGATGCATTCGCTTATATCGCAGAGCACAGCCCTGTTCCTGTAGTTGCCGATATACACTTCGATTACAGGCTTGCGCTTCTTGCTATCGAAAGCAAGGCGGATAAGATCAGGATCAATCCCGGAAACATAGGAGCGGAATGGAAGACAAGGGAAATCGTCAGATCCGCACTCGATCATGGGACAGCGATAAGAATCGGTCTGAATACTGGATCTCTAAAGGCATCAAGGGATGATGATAAGGCCAAGCTCATGGCGGATACAGCCCTTGATTACATTGATATCCTGGAAAGCTGCGGCTTTGAGAACACAGTCGTTTCCCTGAAGTCAAGCGATATCGATACATGCGTACGCTCTTCAAGGATATTCGCATCCCAGTCCGGCTATCCTCTGCATCTAGGAGTGACTGAGGCCGGTCCCGCAGCAACATCGCTCGTGCGTTCAACATGGGCAATCGGAAATCTCCTTGAGTCTGGCATAGGCGATACAGTCAGGATCTCCATCACTGGGAATATGGAGGATGAGGTTCTGTCATGCGCAGAGCTGCTGAGGACTCTTGGCATGTACGATAGGGGAATAAGGCTTGTCTCATGCCCTTGCTGCGGACGCCATACGCTCGATACGGAGGCATTCATGAGAGCCCATAGGGATGATATCATGTCGCTTGATGGGAACTGCACGATTGCTGTTATGGGATGCCAGGTGAATGGACCTGGAGAGGCCCGTGATGCAGATTATGCAATCACTGGATTTGCTGGAAGGATATATATATACAGAAAGGGAGAGAAAGCAGCTGAATGCACTCAGGATGAGGCATTCGATGTGCTTTCAGAGTTGATGAATGAACGATAAGCTGATTATCAAGGGGGCTCGTGAGCATAACCTCAAGAATATAGATATAGAACTGCCTAAGTCCTCGCTTGTGGTGATATCAGGCCTCTCGGGCTCTGGAAAGAGCTCCCTTGCCTTCGATACTGTCTTCGCTGAGGGGCAGAGAAGGTACATGGAGTCCCTCTCAAGCTATGCGAGGATGTTCCTCGGGCAGATGGAGAAGCCCGATGTCGACTCTATAGAGGGGCTTTCGCCGGCAATTGCAATAGAGCAGAAGTCGACTAACAGGAACCCAAGATCAACTGTAGGAACTGTCACGGAGATCTATGATTACTACCGTCTTCTCTGGTCAAGGATAGGTCATATCCACTGCCCTAAGTGCGGAAAGGAGATCTCGGAGATGTCCGTCGATCAGATCATCGACATAATCTTCTCCCATCCGGAGGGTGGCAGGCTCATGATCCTTGCTCCGATTGCAAGGGGAAAGAAGGGCGAATACAGGAATACCCTTGAGAATGTGCTCAAGCTCGGTTACATGAAGGCTTATATAGACGGTCAGCTGTATTCGCTTGAGGATGGCATCCCTAAGCTTGAGAAGAACATAAAGCATACTGTATCGGTTCTTATCGACAGGGTCAGGAATGACAGGAAGGAAAGGACAAGGATCAGCGATGCTATAGAGAAGAGCTGCGAGATATCGAATGGGCTCGTTGAGGTGAACTACTTCGACGAGAAGCTGACTGAGCTATACAGCGAGAAGAACAGCTGCCCGGACTGCGGGATTACGATTCCTGATATAGAGCCGAGGTTCTTCTCATTCAACTCCCCATACGGTGCTTGTCCGGAGTGCAATGGGCTGGGTTCTCTCTCTGCATTCGACCCTGACAAGATAATCCCTGATAGATCCCTTTCATACAACCAGGGAGCGATAAAGACCCATAAGCCCGATGCTAAATACTACCGCCTGCACATAGAGGCTCTATTCAGGAAATACGGCTACAGCCTTGATACTCCTCTTGAGGATGTAAGCGATGAGTTCATGTCATACCTCCTGTATGGGGGAGGCGAGAGCCTTGAGTATGTGTATGTCAATGGCAAGGGAGAGAAGACAAGGAAGAAAGAGCCGTATCCTGGCATAATAGCGGAGCTCAGCAGAAGATACTATGAGACGCAGAGCCTGAATATAAGGATGTGGATGGATACATTCAAATCGGAGAGGACATGCCCGAAATGCCATGGGAACAGGCTCAGGAACGAAGCCATGTCTGTGCTTGTCGGCGGGAAGAGCATAATAGAATGCTCGAAGCTATCTGTGGATGACTCCATTGCTTTCTTTGAGAGCTTAGAGCTTACAGATACCGAGAAGGAAATCTCCGCACAGATACTCAAGGAGATCAGATCCAGGCTCATATTCCTGAGGAATGTAGGACTTGGCTATCTGACTCTGTTCAGGAATGCCTCGACTCTCTCCGGAGGAGAAGCGCAGAGGATAAGGCTTGCGACTCAGATAGGCTCAGCTCTCTCCGGTGTGCTGTATGTCCTGGATGAGCCATCAATAGGGCTTCATCAGCGCGATAACCAGAAGCTTATCGATACGCTCAAGAATCTCAGGGACCTGGGAAACACAGTGCTTGTCGTAGAGCATGACGAGGATACCATACGCCAGTCCGATTATGTCGTTGATATGGGGCCGGGTGCCGGCGAGAATGGAGGATACGTAATAGCCAAAGGCACTCCTGAGGAAATAGAGAGAAACGAAAGGAGCATCACAGGCCAGTTCCTTTCCGGTGCGATGAGAATCGATGTTCCCAAGGTGAGACGAAGGGGAAATGGACACTCTATCAGGATCACTGGATGCAGGAAGAACAACCTCAAGGGAATAGATGCCGAGATCCCGCTTGGGAAGCTTGTTGTGGTAACAGGCGTATCAGGATCGGGAAAATCTACATTCCTGAATGAGATTCTCCTGCCTGCTGTCAACAGAAGAGTGAATAGGAAGAAGGATACGTTCGATGGCTTCGAGACGCTGACCGGAACCGAGTACATCGACAAGATCATCTCGATTGACCAGTCTCCTATCGGAAGGACGCCTCGCTCGAATCCTGCGACATACGTGGATCTCTTCACGCCTATCAGGGAGCTCTTTGCTTCAATGCCTGAAGCAAAGGCAAGGGGATACAAGTCAGGACGATTCTCATTCAACGTCCCTGGAGGAAGATGCGAAAACTGCTCAGGGGACGGTACGCTGAAGATAGAGATGCACTTCCTGCCCGATGTATACGTGAAGTGCGATGTATGCAATGGAAGAAGGTACAACAAGGAAACTCTATCTGTCACATACAAGGGAAAGAATATCTCCGATGTGCTTGATATGACTGTGAAGGAGGCTTATGAGTTCTTCTCTGTCCATACGAAGATCAGAAGGAAGCTCCAGACGCTTATGGATGTAGGCCTGGATTACGTAAGGCTGGGGCAGAGCGCTCTGACTCTCTCAGGAGGAGAGGCGCAGCGCGTGAAGCTTGCCCTTGAGCTATCCAAGGTGCAGACAGGAAAGACGCTATATGTTCTCGATGAACCCACAACGGGATTGCATTTCATGGATGTCAAGAAGCTCCTGGATGTCCTGAATGCCCTTGTGGAACAGGGCAACAGCGTGATACTGATCGAGCACAACCTCGATGTCATAAAGATGGCGGATCATATAATAGATCTAGGTCCTGAGGGAGGAGACAAGGGAGGCACTGTCGTTGCAGAAGGCACTCCCGAGCAGATTGCGCTTTGCCCTGAAAGCCATACGGGTTATTATCTGAAGAGGTACCTGGATAACCGATGAAGAGATTCCTGCTATTGCTGCTGATCCTCATTCTTCCTCTCTTTGCCGCATTCACGCTCGATGCAGGTACGGTTTACTATGCTACAGACGACGAGCTTAAAGCCATGGTGAAGGCGAGGAATCTCCCTGAGGGTTCCAGAAGCGAGATGCAGGATTCCCTCTATAAGCATGAGAACCTCACTGAGTATACAGAGAAGCTTGATTCAGGCTCGGAGTATGCTCTTGAGATAGTATCCGCCGATATCCTGAGCTATGAGAGCGATACTATAGTGCTTGAAGGCAATGTGACGCTTTCCTTCTCGCTTTCCGGCTCAAGCAGCAAGACCCTCAACGCTTCCTCTGTGATTGTCGACACGGAAAGAAGATTTCTTACAGCACTTGATAATGTCTCATTCCAGGATAGCGACAATAATGCATCACTTCCGAAGATAGAGGCCGATATAGTCACTGTTTTCTGGGACAGCGGATCGTTGTCCATTACCCAGGCAACGACTTCATCAGACAGGAAGAACAGCGAGGATAAGAGCGTCACATTCTATACGACAGGATCCCAGCTCTCGTTCAGCGAGGATGGC
>JAXFQZ010000077.1:0-7376 GCA_034178685.1 Candidatus Ornithospirochaeta sp.
CTGCCTTCTCAGCATCGATATGCGCAATGGCAAGGTTGTCGGAGGTCTCTACGACTCCGCTGTAGCAGGGGTTCATCCCAGCAACGCCATGGTAGACAGTGAATAGGGCATCTGCGATTTCCGAGCTCTTCTTCCTTGTCATGACAGCGCCCGGCATCTCACCGTCCTCTGCCTCGATCCTGATTTCCGGATCCCTGTACCTGTATTCAGCGGAAAGCTCCTCCTGGAGGGTGCTGAGGATCGACATTGCGATTTCCCTGTCCTGCACCACTATCAGCGCCGATGCCTCCGAAGGGATGACATTCCTCTTCGTTCCTCCCTCAAGCCATGCAAGCTGATAGCCCGGGAGCCTGCTGAGGTATCTTGCGAGGACGCTTATCGCATTCGCCCTCTCCTTGTGGATATCGGATCCGCTGTGTCCTCCCAGAAGCCCGCTGACCTTCACATGAAGCGGGTATCCCTCGGGAACCTCGGACGTCCTTATCCTCATAGTGCATCTGATGTCGATTCCGCCAGCGCATCCGTTGTAGATGATGCCGTCCTCCTCGCTATCGATGTTGATGAGCTTGCGTGACCTGATAAGCGATGCATCGAGGCCGTTTGCACCTGTAAGCCCTGTCTCCTCTGCGACTGTGAAGATTCCCTCCAGCGGTCCATGAACAGCATCAGGGTCCGAGAATATGTCCATAGCTATAGCAAGGGCTATGCCGTCATCTGCTCCAAGCGATGTGTCCTTCGCCCTTATGTATTCCCCGTCCATGACGATCTCGATCGGATCCTTATCGAAGTCGTGCGTGGAATCTGCCGTCTTCACGCATACCATGTCCATATGGCCCTGGAGGGCGATGCTTGGCACATCCTCCTTGCCCTCTGTGGCCTTGACGCGCATGATCACATTGCCGGCCTTGTCCGCTTCTGCCTCTATATCGTGCTCCTTGGCCCACTTCAGGAGGTATTCCCTCAGCGCTGCCTCGTTGCCGCTCTGCCTTGGTATTTCGGATATTCCCTGGAAGTTCTCCCAGAGTCTCCTGTTCTTCAGATTGTCATACCACATATAACGTCTCCTAGGACTAAGGATAATGGATTTGGTTGTCTAAAGCTACAGTATTGGGAAACCAGAATAGGAGTATTGGACATAGAGGTTAATCTATTGTAGGAACGGCGATTTTGGTTGATACTGTTTCAGGAATGGACAGATGCTGAAGAAAGATATTCTCCTTATTATAAACCCGAATGCCTCAAAGGGCAGGACAAGGAAGAAGGCCAAGAGGATCGCCGAGTACTTCTCGAGGAACGGAAGGCAGTGCACGGTCGCATACACATGCGGTAAGGGGCATGCAGAGAGCCTTGCCAGAAGGGGCTCCGTGTACGAATACAAGGTCATAGTCGCAGCAGGGGGAGATGGGACCGTCAACGAGGTTGCCAACGGGATCATGAAATCCGGAAGGGCAGAGAACGTGAAGATGGGAATAATCCCCCTAGGGAGGGGAAACGACTTCGCATGGTTCGCAGGGATCCCCAGGAATATGTACAGGGCTGCCGATATGATCATAAAGGACGAGGCAAGGCCATGCGATGTCGGCATATGCAGAAGCCCTGAGAAGCCTGAGGGGATGTACTTCCTGAACGGAACGGGATTCGGATTCGAGCCGATGGTCAATTTCAAGGCATCGGAATACAGGCACCTGAATGGGATGCCAAGCTATGTGGCTGCATTCCTCCATATCCTATTCAATCCGCCTGAGCCATACAGCCTCACCCTCTCGATCGATGGAGAGGAGAGGAAGCTTGAGACGCAGCAGATATCCGTATGCAACGGCCGGAGGATGGGCTCTGCGTTCATAATGGCACCTAAGGCTGAGATAGACGATGGCGAGCTCGATATAATGAACACGAACCACCCTGTATCGGGATCAGGCCTTCTTAAGGCGGCCATCCGCTTCCTCACAGGTGGCGTCCTGAAGGACAGGAAGCTGTTTTCATACCAGAGGGGAAAGAGGATAGAGATAGAGGGAGAATGCGGTAATATACAGGCCCATTCGGATGGCGAGGAGTACACAAGAAGCGGAAGGAAGTTTCTGCTCGAGATTCTTCCGAGCGCACTGAATCTGATAAGGTGAATCATTGTATACGGATTTTATAATTCTTTTGATTGCAAAGGGAAACCTTAAAAAAATATAGTTTGACTAAACCTCCGGTACTGAGTTAATATTTAAGATGCGATTTAAGGACAAAATTCACCTGAATTTTGCCTCTGATACGGAGATTTAACGTGGTAAAGGATATTATTCCCCGCATACATTTCTATGACCAGGATTTTGTTGATATGTATGACAGGACATGGGTCTGGCTGGATGAAGTATGGCATCAAGGGGATAAGGATGGTCTCTTTCCTGAGGGTTATTTCACCCATGATGACTCAGGGGTGATCAGCCTGTTTGATGCATCGCTCTCTTCGCTTTTCCTTGTTTACAGCAACCAGCATTACAGTCCTTACTCGATGATAGATTTCTTCTACGCTCATCAGAAAGAGGACGGCCAGATAGCTGAATGCTACGATGTCAGCACAGAGAAGCCGGTCTTTACCGAAGATAACCCGCTAGGCGTATCGCTGCCTCTTCTTCCATATGTGGAGTTCATGTTCTACCACAAGATCGGAAACAAGAAGAGGCTCAAGGATGTGCTGCCCTATCTTGAAGCATACTTCTCATGGATACAGAGGAACTTCATGAAGCCCAACGGGCTTTACAGCGTTCCATATTCAGCAACCCATATGGGAAACCTCCCGAGGGAAGGTGCTGTATACACTGTAGACTTCAACTCCATGATCGCTGTCTATGCTCTCTATATGTCGTACATCGGGGATATCCTGAACGACAAGGAGCTCTCTTTCAGATACAAGAGGATCTACTTCTCCGTGAAGACAAGGATCAACTCGATGATGTGGGATCCTGAGACAAGGTTCTACTACGACCTCGACGGGGAAGAGAGAATCATATTCAACAAGCATATCGGTGCATACTGGACGATGCTTGCCGAGATCCCAAACGATGAGTATGCATCGTTCATGATAGCAATGCTCAAGGATGACAAGGAGTTCGGAACCGACAACCCGTTCCCGACTGTCTCTGTATCCTCAAAGCACTTCTCATCCTCTGGCGATGGATACAGCGGCGGAGTAGTGCCGTTCTGCACATACATGGTGATCAAGGGCCTGATGAACTACGATTCCTTCATATTCGCACGCGAGTGCGCGATAAGGCACATGTACTTCATCCTCGATACTCTCCATCCTGATGCAGAGAAGCAGGGAGATGTCTGGGAAGTGTACAAGCCTATGTCCGAAGGCCCTGCGGTATCGATCGACGGCAAGTACGTGATTAAGCGCAGGTATCTGCCTATGATCGGTCTTGTAACGGTTGCTCTTGTCATAGAGAACATCATAGGACTCGATATATCGCTTCCTAGGAAGACAGTATACTGGACCATGCAGACGCTTGAGGCAATGGGAATCGAGCAGCTCTCGCTGAAGAAGAACAGCATCACCATCCTATCCAACAAGAACACGAGGGGATGGGAGATCAGGCTCGAGAGCGAGAAGCTGTACTACTTCACGATACACATCCTCGATGGCGATAAGAAGAAGACCCTTCCGATCCCATCAGGCAAGTGCTCGATGCTCATAGACAAGCTTTGATTCTTAAAAACGGAACATTGTTCCGTTTTTGGTTGATTAAATGGTATTTCGCTATTAGAATCGAATTGTGAAAAGAAAATAAACTAGGAGGTATTCAATATGAAAATGTCGGATTTCTCTCTGGAAGGAAAGGTAGCATGGGTTACCGGCGCTTCCTATGGAATCGGATTTGCAATCGCATCGGCTTTCCATGCCGCAGGTGCTCAGGTTGTATTCAATGATATCAAGCAGGAATTCGTAGATAAGGGCCTTGCTGCATACAAGGAAGCAGGAATCCCTACCAAGGGCTATGTATGCGATGTGACTGACGAGGATGCAGTCAATGCAACGACAGCACAGATCATCAGCGATTTCGGCAAGATCGATATCCTCGTTAACAACGCAGGAATCATCAAGAGAATCCCAATGTGCGATATGAAGGCTTCTGAGTTCAGGCAGGTTATCGATGTAGATCTCAATGCTCCATTCATCGTATCGAAGGCTGTAATCCCTGGAATGATCAAGCAGGGCCATGGAAAGATCATCAACATCTGCTCTATGATGAGCGAGCTCGGAAGGGAGACAGTATCGGCATACGCAGCTGCTAAGGGCGGTCTCAAGATGCTCACAAGGAACATCGCTTCTGAGTACGGCGAGTACAACATCCAGTGCAACGGCATTGGACCTGGATACATCGCTACTCCTCAGACAGCTCCTCTCAGGGAAATCCAGCCTGATGGATCAAGGCATCCATTCGACCAGTTCATCATCGCAAAGACACCAGCTGCAAGATGGGGAAATCCTGAGGACCTTCAGGGACCAGCAGTATTCCTTGCTTCAGATGCATCGAACTTCGTCAATGGCCATGTCCTCTATGTCGACGGCGGTATCCTTGCTTACATCGGCAAGCAGCCACAGTAACAGAGGCTGAAAGCTATGGAAGGCTTGTCTTCGGACAGGCCTTTTTTCGTCATATTGCCTTGTTCCTGCAAAAGGAGCACAATCTCATTATGAGAAGATTACTGCCATTGATTATCATTGCCATTGCTATTGTTCTTTCATCCTGCAAGGAGACTGCGAACGAAGGTCTTAGGATTGCCGTATCGCAGGAGCCTGTCACCCTTGATGTGATGGTCAATACTTCTCTTTCGGGGAGGATCATTGCAGTAGGCAATATATACGAAAAGCTGCTTGTGCTTGATTCCGAAGGCAGGATCAGGCCTGAGCTCTGCTCTTCCTACACGCTTAGCGAGGATGGAAGGAGGCTTGAGTTCAGGCTTCGCGATGCCCTCTTTCACAATGGAGAGCATATGAGGGCAGAGGACGCAGCTGCCTCCATGAACAGATGGCTCTCGAAGTGCTCTGCAGCACGAGATATCGTTGGTGACAGCTTGTTCAAGGCAGAGGATGGCGTATTGCATATTGAATCATCCTCATCGCTTGCGCTTCTTCCTTATCTGATTGCATCCGCTCCGCAGAGCGCTGTCATAATCCCTGAAAGCTCAGTTCTCTCCGAAGGCGAGGATGGCCTGATAAGGGATGCGATAGGAACCGGTCCCTACAGGCTCTCATCCTGGAGCGCAGGGGAGAGCATAGTGCTTGAGAAAGCTGAAGGATACATGAAATCATCCTCCTCTTCCGATGGGATCTGGGGAGAGAAGAATGCATACATAGAGCGCCTTGAGTACTTCTTCGTCCCTGATTCAGTGACGCGCCGCCTTGGGCTTGAATCGGGACTGTATGACTTCATCAACGATGTAATGAGCGACGATCTTCCTTCATTCCTTTCAGATGATAGGATATCTGTCCATCAGGGAGGGGAATCGGGATCCATTGCCCTTGTGTTCAACAAGAAGGAAGGCCCTGGCTCCGATCCTGATTTCAGGAAGGCTGTCTCCCTTGCACTGGACAAGGAGAGCCTCATGAAGGCATGCTACGGGGAGACAGGGTACTCCATACATTCCGATTACATGGAGAAGGAGCAGAGCATCTGGAAGACAGATGCATCAGATCCATACGCAGATAAGGATATAGAGAAGGCACGCAGATACCTTGCTGCATCCTCATATGACGGAAGGAAGTTCAGGATCCTCACATCCAACCTCTCCAATCTCGATAAGATAGCAGTCGCTATGGCATCGGAGCTTGAGGAGATAGGGATTGCTTGCGATATCATCGCAGTGGACTGGGCTACCATGATGGAGAAGAGGAAGGACAGCTCCTCATACGACCTCTTCATCTCAGCATTCTCATCCGTCGTGCTTCCCCAGATGAAGCTCTATCTATCGCCTTCGTACCCAGGCTTTTTCAGCAATGCAGAGATCGAGAGCGATATCGTCAGGATGGGAGAATCGATGACGATAGAGGAAGCCTCCGAGAAGTGGAAGAGCATACAGGAGGCGCTCTGGGAGTACATCCCGGCCATAATCCCCGGCCACTACATCACAGTATATGCATCATCATCCTCTGTGGAGGACATCATAATCCAGGATGGCTTTTATTTCTGGAATGCCAGGAAGGTCAGGTAGATGGCATTCATCCTGAAAAGAGCCGCCATTGCTGCTGCATCCATCCTTGCTGTATCGATTGCAGTATTCGCTCTGCAGTCATTCTCGTATGGAGATAGCTCCTACTCTGTCCTCGCTGAGGATGCCTCAAGAGAGGATATAGAGAGATATCTATCGGCAAAGGGCCTTGATAGGCCTCTCTGGGAGAGATATCCAGCATTCATTGCATCATTCTTCTCAGGCGATTGGGGAGAGACCATAGGAGGAAGGGATATAAGGGAGATAATAAGGCACCGTCTGCCTGTGACGGTCTCTATATCCCTTCTGTCGCTTGCCATGGCATCGCTTCTTTCCTTTGCTCTGGTGTATGCATCCTTCCTATGCCGGAAGCCCTTCTTCGGCAAGGCGCTTGAGGGAATAGTCTATGTCCTTTCAGCATTGCCTTCATACCTCATTGCGCTTCTTCTTGTCCTTGCATTCTCCCTATGGAAGGGAATATTCCCCGTAGCAGGCTATGTGCCTCCTTCCTATGGCATCATAGGCCATCTGAGGTCGATCTTCCTTCCATCCCTTACGCTTGCGCTGATGCACTCATCCCATTTCATAAGGATGATGCTCTTATCTGTGAGGGAGAACCTCGGGAGCGACCATGTGCTTGGCTCCAGGTCGCTTATGCTCAGAGACAGTGCAATCATCCTCAAGGAAGGCTTCAGGCCATCCCTTGTGCTGTTCATATCCCTTCTATGGCAGAGCGTCGGAACGCTTGCAGCAGGCTCTGCAGTGGTTGAGACAGTATTCGCTCTTCCAGGCCTCGGCTCTCTCTTCGTTGACGCTGCGCTGAAGCGCGATGCGCAGCTTTCATCTGTCATTGTGATGCTCATTGCGATAGCAGTATCGCTATCGGGGCTTCTGTCAGCTCTATGCGAGATGGCAGCAGATCCGCGCCTGAGAAGGAGCAGACAGGATGAATAGAAGGATCAGGGCAGGGATTGCCATCATGGCGTTCATCCTTCTCTTTGCCATAGCCTTCGGAGGCGAGGGGAATGTCGATCTATCAAGAAGGCTTATGCCCCCTTCGGCTGGGCATCTATTCGGATGCGATACGTTCGGGAGGGACCTTATAGAGAGAACAGCAGGAGGAATCCTTGTCTCAATGTCGATTGCGCTTGCTGTCGCTTCTCTCTCGATGGCTT
>JAXFQZ010000145.1:0-23770 GCA_034178685.1 Candidatus Ornithospirochaeta sp.
TTTTCGACTGCATAGTCCAATCCGCTCCCAAGGAGCACGAGGTCGAGGCCACCCGCATGATGACCAAACGATTGCTGAAATCATCCTGTCGCACCATTGTCATCGTCGACAGGGGATATGCATGTACAACTTCTGCGCCCATATCGCGAATTCGGTGATCGTCGAACAGTCTGAAGAGAACATTCATGTCTACAAGGTCAACTTTTCCCAGGCGATACACATCTGCTTCTCTTTCTTGAAGAACAACCTCGATATCGAAATCCGCGAGCTAATACGACGAAATGTCGAACCCGTCAGACCGGAAAGAATCGACAAGCGGAAGCTCCGGTCCAAGGGCGTGATCTGTTTCAACTACCGGGTTGCATGACAGCCATTCCAGCAGGGATGGCTCATCTCGTCATGTACCAGCATCCACCGGGAAACACAATTCTCATTCCTTGTTCGTAGATATCAGTCATCCATCACACATGAAAAAGGCCACAGTCCCCGTTTATGAGGAGGCTGTGGTCTTTCTGTCTTCTGGCTGGGAGGTTCAACCCCGTTTCCGGCCGGTTCTTAACTTAACAGGGCTCTTCGGAATGCCATGGTCTCGAAACCTTCATGATTCCTTAACTAAACGACATTGATCGCTGCCTCCTTCCACTTATCTTACAATCAGCTGATCGCGCTCAGGTCCGACTGATATCAGCGATACATGCGTATGCGTCATCTCCTCGATCGCAAGGACAAGCTTTCTTGCGTTCTCAGGAAGATCTTCCCATGTCCTGCACTTCGTGGTATCAGTCATCCATCCGTCGTATTCCTCGTAGATCGGCTTTGCTTTCTCCTGGAGCCTTGTCTCAGGAAGATGCGAATAGTACTCGCCTTCGATCATGTAGCCTGTGCATACCTTGATCTTCTCAAAGGAATCGAGGACGTCGATCTTCGTGAGAGCCAGATCTGTGACTCCGTTCATCCAGCATGCATAGTCAGCAGCAACTGCATCGAACCATCCGCATCTTCTCGGACGGCCTGTAGTAGCTCCGTACTCGCCTCCGATGTCCCTGAGCTTTTTACCGTCATCATCGAAGAGCTCCGTCATGTATGGACCGCCGCCTACCGATGTCGAATAAGCCTTTGCGACTCCATATACCCTGTTGATGCATCTTGGAGGGACTCCTGCTCCGTTGCATGCTCCCGATACTGTAGGATTGGAGCTTGTCGTGTATGGATAGATTCCCCAGTCGTTGTCCCTCATGATTCCGAGCTGGCCCTCGAGAAGGATCTTCTTCCCGTCCTCTATTGCCTGCCTGACTACAGGAACCGAATCGATGATATAGGATCCGAACTCAGCCTTCCACTTCCTGCAGAGGTCCATCATCTCCTCAAGAGTCACCTGCTTGAGGCCATAGTACTCAAGGTCCCTGTTCTTCTTCGGAAGCAGCATGGAGAGCCTCTTCTCAAGCCTCTCCTCATCCAGAAGATCGGCTGCCCTGATTCCGGTCCTTGCAGCCTTGTCCTGATAGCATGGGCCGATGCCCCTCTTTGTCGTTCCGATCTTCTGCGAATCGTCCCTCTTGCTTTCCTCAGCCCCGTCCAGTGCCTGGTGATATGGCATGATGAGGTGTGCCCTCTCATCGATGAAGAGGTTCTGTATCTCCATTCCGCAGACATCCTTGATGTGCTGGATCTCATCGTGCATCGTATTGAAGTTCACTACTGTTCCTGCGGATACGATGTTCATTGTATCAGGGTTGAAGACTCCTGACGGGAGGATGTGGAGTGCGAACTTACCGAGATCGTTGACCACTGTGTGTCCTGCATTGTCTCCTCCCTGGAAGCGGATGACCAGATCTGCATCCTGAGCAAGGTAGTCGACTATCCTTCCCTTGCCTTCATCGCCCCACTGTACACCGATTACAGCATTTACATTAGGTTTATCCATTGATGTGCTCCTCTATTTTTCCTCGAGCATCCTTCTTTCGCATTCGGTATGCTCATCGATATCCTCTGCATCCCATGGGTACTTGATCCACTTGTCCTCGATCTCCATGGCAGGGTAGTACCTCCTGATCTCAGGCGGGAACTCCACATCCTTCTTCTTCAGCTTGTTATGGAGGACAAGCACTGCGATCTCCTTAGGCTGGTACGAAAGGAGCTCGCCTACGCAGTATGCCAGCGTTGCCCTTGTGTCATCAACCTCATCGATCAGAAGCACGTTCTTCCCCTTGAGCTGCTCCTGGACCTCGTCGATCCACTGGATCTTGGTAGGATGCTCCCTGTGCTTATGGTCAATACCATAGTATGATATACCAACAGCATAAATAGGCCTGTTGATGAATGTCTTGATGATTCTTGCAGGGATGAATCCGCCCGAACCGATAGCAACGATCACATCTGGGTCGAAGTCCGAAGCCTCGATCTTCTCTGCAAGGCCCTTGATCAGCTTGTGCACTGTGTTGTAGCTGACGTAGAATTTGTCATCCGGCATACATTACTCCTTTCATGCCTGTGGTTTCATCTCTGCTATATATGGCAGAGTCCTGTACTTTTCCTTGTAATCCAGTCCATATCCTACAACCCAGACATCCGGGATCTCGAAGCCAATGTACTGGATGTCCACGCTGACCTCATGCCTTTCCTTCTTGTCCAGGAAGACCGTGGTAGCGACGGACTTCGTGCCCCTTGACCTGAACTGCTCGATCAGATAGGAGAGCGTGTTCCCGCTGTCGAGTATGTCCTCTACTATCAGGACATCCTTCCCAGCAAGGCTTCCCCTTGTATCCATCAGCATCCTTACCTCTCCCTGCTTGGAGCCCTTGGCACCATAGGATGAGATTGCGATGAAGTCAACGACATGCGGGACGGTTATCTTCCTCGAAAGATCTGCCAGGAAAATAAAAGAACCTTTCAATACTCCAACGAGCACCAAAGGTTCTGTTATATCCTTATAGTCCCTATTGATCTGGTCTGCGATGGCATCGACACGCCTTGAGATTGTATCTGCATCGATCAGAACACGTACAAGATCCTCCGTCAGAGGAGGTATGGCAATAGACTGAACTGTATTCATAATACGATTATGGCCTATTGGTCCATGTTAGTCCATAGTTAAAAGCCAAAGAGGAAAAGCGTAAATCCCAATTGTCTTTCTATGTTCAGCAGGAAATGATACAATGAATGCATGGAGGGCAATATGGAAAGAATCGATGTAAAGCAGCTAGAGCTGAATCCTTTCTCGGTTATCAGCGATGATGCGTTTCTTCTCACAGCTGGTGAGGCTATGAACTACAACACCATGGCTGCAGGCTGGGGCGGCTTCGGCTATCTCTGGAACAAGCCGGTTGTTTATGTCTTCGTCAGGGAATCAAGGCATACGCTTTCATTCCTGGAGTCCTCTCCACGCTTCTCGGCGTCCTTCTTCCCGCCTGAGTACCGCAAGGCAATAGACCACTGCGGATCGGTCAGCGGAAGGACAGAGAGCAAAAAGGCAGAGAATGCAGGGCTTCATCCGATTGAGATCGGAGGCACCGTCGCATTCGAGGAGGCCAATCTCGTATTCGCATGCAGGAAGCTTTCAAAGGTCTTCATCGGAGAGAAGGACATCCTTGACAGCGATGCCCTGAGGAATTATCCGAATGGCGACTGGCACTACATGTATATAGGCGAAGTCGAAGGAGTCTACATCAGCTGAAGCCAATGGACTATCCTGGAATACTATCTGCCATGCTCCGTTCACGTTTCTTCGAGCGAAGCCTCGAGGACATGTTCGAGCATGGCATGCTTTACGGCACGACACATCTATCAATCGGACAGGAAGCAAGCCATACAGGTCTATGCAAGGCCCTTGAGAAGGGGGATTGGGTAGTCCCGACGCATCGCTGCCATGGCTATAACATAGCTATGGGCACTTCCCTTGAGGCTATGTATGGCGAGATGCTTGGCTCAAGGCATGGGATATGCAAGGGCATCGGAGGCTCGATGCATATGACAGACGTATCCGTGGGCAATCTGGGATCCTCTGCCATCGTAGGCTCCGGCATAACTCTTGCAGCAGGCGCGGCATTTGCCCTGAAGAGGCAGAAGAGGAACAGCATAGCAGTTGCTGTCTTCGGGGATGGCGCAACGAGCAGGGGATCGCTTCATGAGATCATGAACCTTGCCTCTGTATGGTCCCTTCCTCTTCTCTTCTTCCTGGAGAACAACCACTACGGGATGTCTGCATCCGCAGAGAGGATGATCTCGACAGATAGGATATACAGGAGAGCTGCGGGTTATTCGATTGACTCGGAGCTCGTTGATGGCAATGATGCGATCGCTGTGCTTACAGCCGTCCAGAATGCGCGTGAGCGCATACTCAGGGAGCAGCGCCCATACTTCATTGAAGTCGATACATACAGGCTATGCGGCCACAGCAAGTCGGATAGATGCGTCTACCGAAGCAGGAGCGAGGAGAACGAGTGGAGGGAGAAGGACCCGATCAGAAGGTACTGCTCCTATCTTATTTCAAGCGGGATCCTCGGAGAGGAGGGCATACTCTCCATCGCTGATAGCGCGAGAAGGGAGTGCAGCTCTGCTCTTGAGAGGGCGCTTCGGAAAAAGGATGAGGTTCTGGGCATCGAGGAGCTTGAGGAGCTTGTATATGCTCCCTCATCCCCTGTCAGCTGCAATCATGGCAGCGTGCATCATGCGACATACCGCGAAGCGATAAGGGAAGCGCTGGCGGAGATCCTTGAAAGCGATCCGAGGGCCTGCATCATCGGTGAGGATATCGGAGCATATGGCGGATGCTTCGGAGTCACAGGAGACCTCTATAGGAGGTTCCCGGATTCTGTCTATGAGACTCCTGTCTCAGAGGAGGGCTTCGTGGGGCTTGCCGCAGGTGCCGCTATGCTCTCTGAGCACCCTATAGCTGAGGTCATGTATGGCGATTTCACGACTCTTGCCTCAGATGCCCTGATAAACCATGCGGCTAAGTCCTATTTCATGTCTGCAGGCCAGCTTTCGTGCCCCATGGTATTCCGTACTGCAATGGGAGGAGGCACCGGGCATGGATGCCAGCATAGCCAGTGCCCCGAGACAATGCTGCTTGGAGTCCCCGGCCTGATCATCGTTGCCCCATCGACTCCATACAGGGCAAAGGCGCTTCTCAAGAGCGCGAACAGGGCGAACAACCCTGTTGTGTTCTTAGAGCATAAGGCGCTCTACCCGACAGAAGGAGATGTAGGGGATGAGGATGCTTTCCTTCCTATCGGGAAGGCCTTCGTGGATGGCTGCGGCAGAAAGCTCCTTGCCATCTCCTATTCGATGTCATACGCAAGGACAAGGCGCGCGCTTGAAAGCATCGCGCATGATGTGACGTTCCTGGACCTGTCGACGCTCCAGCCCCTCGATGAGGAAGCGATCAGGAGCCTTTCATCTGAAATAGGCAGGGTCCTGATCGTGGAGGATACGCCCCTCCAGGGCTCCGTTGCCGAATCCGTAGTGCGCATAATCGAAACCCATTGCGATGCGGATGTCAGAATAGTTTCCGCAGCATCAATGCCGGTTCCCTTCTCCAGGAGGCTGGAGTCCTATGTGCTTCCCTGCGATGAGGCTATACTCAGTGCTGCCAACGAGCTTCTCTGCAGGTGATTGGTACTTCACCTTTTTCCCTGTAAACAATAGAATGGATTAGTACAATAGAAACAAAGGGGACAATATGGAAATAGATGTGAAGAACCTGCATCCTCTTGAAGTCAAGCTTCTCAGGCATGTGTCTGCCGGTCAGGCAATTACAGCAGAGAGAATCATCTCAGAGCTTGGCTATAAGGTAGGACAGTGCAACCAGGCTTTCTCATGGCTCTCTGCCAAGGGCTGCCTTGAGGAGACGGAAAGAAGCAGGAAGGTTCTGTATGAGCTGACAGAGCTTGGAAGGGATCAGAAGGCGAATGGACTGCCTGTCGAGCGCATCTTTGCCTTCCTCAGGGATAAAGGAGCGCATTCACTGCCTGAGATCGCAGAGGCTCTGGGTCTCGAGAAGAGCGATGTAGGATCCGCATTCGGAGCCCTGTCCTCCAAGGGCGTAGCTGCCCTCAATGGCGATAGGAAGGCAGAGATCGTGAAGGACAGCCTTCCTGAGGATGTGCTTATCCAGCGTGCTCTCCTTGACAGATGCACGGATACGCTTGAGGAATCATCCCTTTCCGCTGAGGAGAAGAAGGCTATCTCAGCACTTGCGAAGAAGAGGGGAGCCGCTTCCTCTACATTCAAGCTGATCGAGAGGGAGGAGGTATCCTACCGTCTGACAGAGGATGGAGAGAAGGCAAAGGAAGCCCTTCTCAAGGCCAATATCACAGGAGAGGAGTTCGGTCTCCTTACTCCGCAGATGATCGCTTCAGGCTCGTGGAAGAATGGTTCGTTCCGCCCTTATGGGATCAACGCTCCTACCTCAAGGCTCATCCCCGGAAGGCACAATGCCTATGGCAACTACCTTCAGTGGGTCAAGGACAAGCTCACAGCACTTGGCTTCGAGGAGTTCGATGGACCGCTTGTGGAGAATGAGTTCTGGAACGGAGATGCTCTCTTCATGCCTCAGTTCCATTCGGCACGCGATATACATGACGTCTACTACGTGAAGGACCCTGTGCATTGCAAAAAGATCGAGGAGCCTTGGCTCAGCCAGGTAGCCAGGACGCATGAGGACGGATGGACTACAGGCTCAAGGGGATGGGGATACGAGTTCGACCATGAGTTCACACGCCGCCAGGTGCTAAGGAGCCAGGGCACAGTGCTCTCTGCCCATCAGCTTACAAAGGCAAAGATCCCAGGCAAGTACTTCGGCGTCGTGAGATGCTTCAGATACGATCAGGTCGATGCAACGCATGGCGCTGACTTCTACCAGACAGAGGGAATCGTGCTTGGAGATGATGTGAATCTCAAGAACCTGCTCGGTCTTCTGAAGATGTTCGCTGAGGAGATCGCAGGAGCAGAGGAAGTCAAGTACGTTCCTGGATACTTCCCATTCACAGAGCCTTCTATCGAGGTCCATATAAAGCACCCTGTGCTTGGATGGTTCGAGCTTGGAGGATCTGGAATCTTCCGCCCGGAGGTCACGAAGGCCCTCGGTATAGATGTGCCTGTGCTTGCATGGGGACTTGGAATCGACAGAATGGCATTGATGCATCTTGGACTCAATGACCTGAGGGAGCTCTTCACTCCTGATATCGACAGCGTTAGGACAAGGAGGGGTAAATAATGCCAAAGATCGAAGTACCTGAGAATATCTTCTTCAGACTGCTTGGACGCGAGATGAGCGATCAGGAGCTTGTGGATATCTTCCCTGTTGCAAAGGCAGAGCTCGATGGCCACGATACAGAGAACCACGTTCTCAAGATCGAGCTGAATGATACAAACAGACCCGACCTGTGGTCAGCCGCAGGAGTCGCAAGGGCTCTCAATACCTATGAAAGCGGCGAGATACCGTACTATGACTTCTTCTCGACGGAGTCCGAAAGCATGGACAGCGAGGGAAGGGAGATCATAGATGACGAGAGCGCTATCGGGATAAGGGATTACTCAATCGGATTCGCTGCAGAGGGACAGACTGTGGATGAGGAGCTGCTTGTTAACCTCATCCAGAGCCAGGAGAAGCTTTGCACGAACTTCGGAAGGAAGAGAAAGACGATCGCTATGGGAATCTACCGCTCCGATCTGATCAAGTATCCTGTCCACTATGCTGCAGTAGATCCTGACAAGACACGCTTCGTTCCTCTTGCGATGGAAGAGGAGCTTTCGCTCAGGGAGATCCTCGAGAAGCATCCAAAGGGAAAGGAATACGGCCACATCGTCTCATCCTTCGACCGCTTCCCGTATCTCTACGATGACGATAACAACACACTCTCGTTCCCTCCTGTGATCAACAGCGCGCGCATCGGTGCTGTCGAGGTCGGGGATTCCGAGCTCTTCCTTGAGTTCTCAGGCCCTATTCTCGATGACCTGCTGCTTGCCGCTTCCATAATGGCATGCGATATGGCCGATATGGGATTCAGGATCCTTCCTGTGAAGGTAAGGTTCGCAAAGGATACTAAGTACGGAAGGGAGATAACTGTTCCTTACTACTTCCAGAAGCCTATGGCAGCTTCTCTTGATTTCATCAGAAAGCGCCTTGGCGAGGATCTCTCGGACAAGGAGTGCATCGATTCCCTCAGGAGAATGGGTGTGTATGCCATTGCAGATGATGGGAACATATACATCGATGTTCCTGAGTACAGGAACGACTTCCTGCATGCTGCTGATATCTCAGAGGATGTCATGATCGGCCATGGTCTTGAGAACTTCGAGCCGGTCATGCCTTCCGACTTCACGGTAGGAAGGCTCTCTCCTGCAGAGGAATTCAGCAGAAGCGTCAAGGATATTCTCGTCGGCCTGGGCTTCCAGGAGATGATGTACAACTACCTCGGCTCGAAGAGGGAGTACATCGACAACATGCATGTCAGCGCAGACGATGCGGTCTTCATCGCAAATCCGATGAGCGAGAACTATGAGGTGATAAGGCCATCGATCCTGCCATGCCTTCTCGAGAGCGAGTCCGTATCTGGCCATGCAGTATATCCGCATAACATCTTCGAGATCGGAAAGATCGCAAGAAAGGATCCGTCTGACAACAGCGGAACAGTCACCAAGAACAGCCTTGGACTGCTTTCTGCCAATGTGCAGGTCGGATACAATGAGGCATCCTCATACATCCAGACGCTGATGTACTTCCTCAGGAAGGACTACACGCTTGAGGCAGTCGAGGGCGATCAGCGCTTCATCCCAGGAAGAGCCGCGTACATCGTTTACAAGGGCGAGCGCGCAGGCGTATTCGGGGAAGTGCATCCTCAGGTGCTGGAAAGCTGGGGCTGCACCATGCCTGCGATAATGGCAGAGCTTGATCTGGATATTCTGATCGGTTGACAAGGAAAGGAGCTTCGGCTCCTTTTCCTTTCAAGTTTGTTCTACCATTTCCCAAGAAATCGTATATCATAAGGATAATCTATAGAAATAATTGGAGTGAGAGCAGTGAAAAAGGTCGTATTCATCCCTGATTCATTCAAGGGCACAATGTCCTCTATGGAAATCTGCGGCATAATGCAGAGATGCGTAAAGGAGCATTATCCAGAGTGCGAGTGCGTCAGCATTCCTGTAGCTGATGGAGGAGAGGGAAGCGTCGATGCATTCCTCCAGGCACTGGGCGGAGAGAAGATATACAAGAAGGTCAATGGACCATACTGGGGAGAGCCGGTCGACTCATACTATGGCATTCTTCCTGGCAATGTCGCCGTTATCGAGATGGCTGCCGCTGCAGCTCTTCCGATGGTAGGTGACAGAAAGGATCCTTCTAAGACCACCACTTACGGTGTAGGCGAGCTGCTGGTCGATGCTGCTTCAAAGGGAGTTGAGAAGATCATCCTCGGCCTTGGAGGAAGCGCAACCAATGATGCGGCATGCGGACTTGCCACTGCTTGCGGAGTAGTCTTCAGGGACAAGGACGGAAAGGCATTCATGCCAGTCGGAGCTACGCTTGGCGATGTTGCGTCAATCGATCTCTCCGGAATCGATCCTGCGCTTAAGAAGACACCGATCGTCACTATGTGCGATATCGACAACCCGTTCTATGGACCGGAGGGCGCAAGCTATATCTACGGACCTCAGAAGGGTGCTGACGAGAAGATGGTCGAGTTCCTTGATGGGAACATGAAGAAGCTTGCTTCCGTGATCGAGAAGGAGCTTGGAGTAGATATCCAGTCAATCCCTGGTTCAGGAGCCGCTGGCGGAATGGGTGGAGGAATGGTCGCATTCTTCGGATCCCAGCTCCAGATGGGAATCGAGACAGTCCTCGATACAGTTGATTTCGATTCAATCATCGATGATGCTGATTTCATCTATACCGGAGAGGGAAAGATCGATGGCCAGTCCCTCAGGGGCAAGGTCGTGATCGGAGTCGCCAGGAGGGCAAGGAAGAAGAACGTTAAGGTCCTTGCATTCGTAGGCGATATCGCAGACGGAGCCGAGAACGCATACAGCGAGGGTGTCACTGGCATCTTCTCGATCAACCGCGTGGCCCTGCCTTATGAGAAGCAGAAGCCAAGGGCAAAGAACGATCTGTACATGACCCTGGACAATCTCCTGAGATTCCAGAAGGCCCTCTGATAGAAGAACCCCGTTCCACTGGAGCGGGGTTCGATTCTGAATGATCAGATAAGCCCGATCTGCCTGGCTATGCCCTCTGTGCCTGTATACTCGAATACAGCCTTCTTCAGCTCGTAGAAGACAGCAAGCATGGTATCGATTATGGTGCTCTCCGTGGATGATGAAGGAGGCGTGTACTCAGCTTCAGCGCTCTCTCCGGTTGGAACGAACGACCTGAATGACCATCTGGATGTATCGTAGCCTGACTCAAGCACGCTCTCGATATCATCCGGGAGGGCAGGGTAGAAATCGATTCCGGTGATAGCCTCGACATCATCGACGCTCATCGCAAAGCTCTCGAGGCTCCTATCCGACCCCTCGTTTGGCAGGACGAAGCCTATTGCCTTTATATCCGGATCCGAATAGTCGAGTACTACCTTGTAGAATCTCTTAGGCACTGCTACCTTGTTCTTCCCTATCGTGTCATAAGGCCCATCGGTGAGCACTGGGCCTGTCACGACGTATACGCTCCCATTGTCATAGGCCATCGTCCTCACTGCTGCCTCCAGATCTGCCCAGATTCCCCTGTTGAAGGCACCTGCCTGAGGGCACATATTCGACAGATAGAAGGTATCGCTCATCGCCTCTGCCGACCACTTGAAGTCTGCAGCCGGTGCCATATGACCTCTGTCGTATCCCGATCCCTTGTAATCGGCAAGGGTAGCGGAACCTGTCCTGATGGCAGGGTCAGCCTTGAAGCTGTCCTCCCTTTCTCCTCCTCCGAGCACCTCGTTCCTTGTGAGCTCGTATGCGACGTATGAAGGAACCTCGTATTCCTCATTGTATGAGAGAGTGTATCCTGTATGCGTCACTATCTGCTCGCCAGGGATAGCGGCAGGAAGCTCGAGGTTCTCTATCCTTCCTCCGCTTTCGATCCTCTCTGATTCCTTCGGCGATACGATGCATAGCAGGATGAAGAGGACTGCAAGCAGCACAGCCGTTATAATTATGTTCCTGAGTGCCTTTGATTTCTTCTTTGACTTCTTTCTAGCCATTTGCTTTACCTTTTTCAGATGATGACTTAATTCCGGGATTTAGCCAATATGGCAAAGATGCAAAGCTAGGGAGATGACAGCACGGCTGAATCATTCTAGAATCAGAGTAGATGAATAGGAGAGAATGCGATGAGGATACTTGTCACAGGCGGAGCCGGGTATATCGGAAGCCATACGGTCGTTGAGCTTCTCAGCAAGGGCTTTGATGCAACAGTCATAGACAATCTTTCGAACTCAAGCGAGGAGTCCCTGAACAGGGTCAGGAAGCTGACGGGAAGGGAGGTTGAATTCATAAGGGGCGATGTAAGGGACAAAGCGCTCCTCGACTCCATATTCGAGAGCCATGAGATTGCAGGAGTCATACACTTTGCAGGGCTGAAGGCTGTCGGCGAGTCCGTGCAGAAGCCTGTCGAGTACTACACGAACAACCTCGATTCAACACTCGTCCTCATACAGTCGATGAGGGAGCACGGATGCAGGAATATCATATTCTCGTCATCTGCCACAGTCTACTCGGGTGATAACCAGATGCCTCTGAGGGAGGACAGCAGGACAGGCGGATGCACGAATCCCTATGGATGGACCAAGTACATGTCGGAGGTCATCCTGCGCGATACAGCAAAAGCGGACCCTGAGTGGTCAGTGGTGCTTCTCAGGTACTTCAACCCCATCGGTGCCCATCCAAGCGGGATGATCGGCGAGGATCCGAATGGAATCCCTGCGAATCTCATGCCTTATATAACGAAGGTAGCAATCGGCAAGCTTCCATTCCTGAATGTCTTCGGCGATGATTATCCGACGCATGATGGTACAGGAGTAAGGGATTACATCCATGTAGTGGATCTGGCAGAGGGCCATGTCGCAGCTATCTCATACATGCTTGAGCACAAGGGATGCGAGGTCTTCAACCTCGGAACCGGAACAGGATACTCGGTCCTTGATATGGTCAGGGCATTTGAGAGAGTGAGCGGAAGCAAGGTTCCGTACAGGATCGCTCCAAGGCGCCCGGGGGATCTTGCGACTGTCTACTCAAGCCCTGAGAAGAGCGAGAGGATCCTTGGCTGGAAGGCGAAGTACGGCCTGGATGACATGTGCCGCGATAGCTACAACTGGCAGAAGAGCAATCCTAACGGCTACAGGTAGTCCTTCTTGAGACCAGGTACACGGTAATGAATGAAACCGCGGCCTTTGCCAGAAGGAGGATATCCGACTGAGAGCGGAGGCTGAGGAATAGAGCATGGGTCGGCATTGTCGACCCTTTGTAATTCACAGCAAGGGCGATGTAGATATTGTTCGCGGCATGCATCGCAACCGATGAGGCGAACGATCCTGTCCTTATTGACAGAGCCATGGCGGAAGCGCCCCAGAATGCGTAGTAGATGATGGGAAAGAGCGCATCGGAAGATAGAGCGATCTCCTGATTCCGGAGGTGCGCGATCAGGAAGACTGCCCCGCTTGCCGCAACAGGAACGGCAGAGTGCCTGATATCCCTTGGCAGCTCCTCGCCGTATGCGATCCTCATCGGGAGCGCTCTGAATACGATCTCCTCCGAGAATGCCTGGATTGATGTGATCGCTATCACAGGAATCACCTGAAGGGGTAGGAACGCATCGAATACGATGTCCTTCCCTTCGAGCAATGAGAATGCGGCAAGCACCGCAATCTGGGCTGCGAACGGGATTGCGATATCCCTTGGCCATGTTATGCCAGCTATGCCCAGCAGGCCTTTTCCCATCAGGGGCTCAGAGAGCATCCAGAGAGCCAGGAATAGGACGATGAATGGGATATGGATGCGTATGTAGCTGTATAGGAATGAGGATGGATCTGCAATGCCTGAGTAGGCCACTGAGAGAACAGGGCCTAGAATCAGCCATGAGAACAGCGAGAGCATCAGCATTGCTATGCCCTTTACCGCATTGTCTTTTCCATACACAACCCCAATCTAGCATTATCATGAGGAAAAAAGAAGAATAGCTGTTATACTTTTCACGTAATCAGGGGTAGAAGGATAATATGACACGATTCATAAGAGACAGGCTTTTTCCTGTGCTTGATAGGGGAGAGCGCCTTGTTCTCCCGACAGAGGAGAGCGCGAGGTCGATTGCATCGTCCTATGTCCTTGAGCGGAAGCGCGGCGTGCTTGCAGACAGGGTGATGGCATTCGATACCTTCATCTCGATGCTGAGGCCCCAGCTCAGGGATAAGCGCAAGGCATCCGACATCGATAGGCTTATTTTCGCATCCGATATCGTCAGGCACGAAAAGCTCAGGTACTTCATGCCTCCCGATGCTGTCCCAGAGAGCTCGATGTTCGAGTCCTTCATCGCTTCAATGCTCCCAAGGCTCACGGATGCAGAGAGCATGAGGATCTATGACAGGGATGCAAAGCATGATATTTCCCTGATTCTCAGCAGGTACAGGCATTTCCTTGATTCAAACGGCCTGTATGAGGAGAGCTATCTGGGCATTGATGCCCTGGAAGCTGATATCCCATCATACATAGTCAATCCCTCTGCCAATGAGCGCGAGATCGAGTTCAATGGGAGGGAAGGCGGCAATATACACGTTATTGAGTGCGATGAGAAGAGAGGCAGGCTTCTTCTGTTCCCGAATGAGAAGGAGGAGATAAGATCCGTCTTCGAGAGCATCAGGAAGCTTCTGGATGACGGGGAGGGAATGGAAGGCATCGCTATCACCGTTTCCGGCCTGGAGAGGCTCAGGCCATACCTTGACAAGGAAGCAAGGCTCTTTGGGATACCTCTTGACTACCTATCCGGAAAGAGCCCCCTTGAGTACCCTGCAGGAGCATACCTTGAGGGGCTCAGGGATATTTTCAGCAGGGATTTCGAGATCGGGACGATGAAGGCCTTCTTCCTCAATCCATCGATCCCGTTCAGGGATGGGAGACTTATGTCATCTTTCATCGCAAGCGCTGTCAGGAATTCGATATCGATTGCCCTGGATTGCCAGGAAGACAGGTATGCCCTGATCCCGGATAGCGAGGGCGGTGATATCTACAGAAGGATCAGGCCCTCTGTCCTGAAGCTGAATACCACCTCAAGCACGGACGAGATGATGAAGTGCTTCCAGTATATCTCATCGGTTCTCCTATCCGATGAGCAGTTCTCGGAAAACGAGGAAGATGCTGCTGCATATTCATTCGCAGTCAATCAGATGAGGCTCTTCATCGATGGCGTCGATAGATGCGCATCCAATGGCTATAGGCTTGAAAGCCCTGTGTATCCTCTGTTCCTCAGCTACCTTTCAAAGCAGCTCTATGTACCTGCAGCGAGGGTGAAGGGCATAAGGGTATACTCAATGGGACAGGGTGCGATGACAGCGTACAGGCATCACTTCCTCATTGCCCTGAATGAGGGCGAGGCAGGCACTGAGGTGAGGAAGGCCTCGTTCCTTACGGATGCCGAGACAGAGAGGACGGATGTGGATGAGCGCGATATCACGCTGCGTCTAATCTCCTCGTACATCGCATTCTCCGAGAACACGGTCCTGAGCGCAAGCAAGGATACGTATGAGGGCTTTGCACTGCCCCTTGTGTGCCTTATGGATGATATTGAAGAGCATTGCGTTTCATCAGATAGGTTCCTCGATGGGAAAGCATCATCTGTATCGCGCCTGATCAAGAACGGCTTCGCGATAGCAAGGGATACGTCGCTCCGCAAGAGGGGAAAGGATGAGGATTTCACCGAAGGAGCCCTTTTCCCTTATTGCGATCAGATGCCCAGGATCAGCTTCTCCAGGATCGAGGATTATGATGAATGCCCATTCAGGTACATGCTGGATTATGAGCTTGGGCTCAGGAACCTTCCTGAATACGACATCAAGGCAACGGACCACCTCGAGATAGGAAACAGGCTCCATAGCATACTCGAGCGTTTCTTCCATCAGGGATGCACCGATCCCGATAAGGACATGGAGAGGCTATTCGATGAGGAGATGAAGGCCTGGAGAGAGGGGATGCATTACAGAAACGGCACTCTGCAGAATGGATACAGGTGCATGTTCACGCCATCCGCGACACAGGTCGCGAGGCTCAGGAGCCAGTATCTGGAGAAGATGAAAAGCGTTGCAGGAAGCATCCTTTCCCAGTCGGTGGGAATCGAGGGCGGGGAGGAGCTCAAGGCCGAGAAGCAGATGGATGGCTTTGTCCTGGAAGGAAAGATAGACAGGCTCGCAAGATCTGCGGAGAGCGGCAAGCTCATAATATACGATTACAAGAAGGGGAAGGCCTTCACAAAGAACGTAATGGAAAGGAAATCCCTCCAGCTCGATATATACAAGGCGCTTGTCGATGAGGAGGTTGAAGCCTCCTGCTTTGTATTCCTCGCGGATGGCAGGATAATGGATTCTCCATCTCCATTGGAAAGGGATGTGGCAATCGCGAAGGCAAAGGAGACCGTTGAAGCAATAAAGAGCGGGGTCCGCTCTGCCAAGGTGGATGAAGAGGTGTGCGGTAAATGCCAGATGAAGAGAGTGTGCAGAAGGAGATTCACAGTAAGATGATCGGTTTTGACAAGGTCCTCGAGATAGGAGGGAAGAAGCTGTCTGATGAGCAGCTTGCAATCGTTGATTCCCATGTAGCCACGATCGTCAGCGCAGGTGCGGGCTCCGGAAAGACGACTGTGCTTTCCTACCGCTTCATAAAGCTGATGATGGACCAGAACGTGGATGCTGATTCGATACTCACTCTCACATTCACGAAGAAAGCCGCCGCTGAGATGTATGAGAGGATCTATTCGATAATAGGAAGGCTCGCGGAGAATGATGATTTCTTTTCAAGGCAGCTTTCTGTCTTTCCTGATGCGAAGATATGCACGATGGATTCCTTCTGGGCTGAGATAGCCAGGACAGGGTGCATAAGATACTCGATTCCCAGGAACTTCACTGTGATGGAGAACGATGAGCTCGATGATCTTCTGCATAGGGTCTTCATGAGGATATCCTCGGATGCTGCCTACGAGGAAGCGATGAGCATCCTTGCTGAGAGGATGAACCTTGAGGATATAGAGGGCATGCTGGGCAGGATAGCGATGGGATTCACCGTCCTTGACAGCTATGATGGCGATAGGCAGAAGGAGCTATACAGCAGATGCATCAGCGTCTTCCTCGATTATTTCATGGAAAGAACAGGAGAATACATCGATTCCATCGGAAGCTTCCTTGAGGAAAACGGAGCTTTCAGGGAAAAATTCCTCTCTGAGCACCAGGGCAATGCCGATTGCTTTGAGTCAGGCGACTACGATTCATTGTGCAAGTACAGCCTGCCTAGGGCACCGAAGAAGGACAAGGCAGCATATGACGTCTTCAAGGAGATGGTCGAGAGCTACAGGAAGTGCAGGGAGGCGCTGATCGGTGCATCCCTTGAGACGGAGGGAATCGCATCCTCCCTGAAGGTGATAGATCTGATCGCTGCCTGCCTTAGAGCTGTGAACGAGGAGAAGATCTCCTCCGGAGCCCTTGTCTTCTCCGATGTCGAGGCAATAGCGAAGAGGATACTCATCGAGGATGGGAACACAAGAGCGTACTACAAGAAGCGATTCAGATACATAATGGTCGATGAGTTCCAGGACAACAGCACATCGCAGCGCGATCTCCTCTATCTTCTGTCGGAGAAGGAGGAGCTATGCCTTGACCGCGTTCCTGAGCCTGAGGAGCTCGATCCCAGGAAGCTCTTCTTCGTAGGTGATGACAAGCAGTCGATCTACCGCTTCAGGGGAGCCGATGTGTCTGTGTTCAATGCGATGCGCGATGAGGTCCGGAGGATGGGAGGCAATGTCCTTACGCTGAGCACGAACTACAGGACAGAGCCTGAGCTTGTCGGCTTCTTCAACCACGCATTCAGGACCATGCTTGAGAAGGAGGACAGCTCTGAGGACAGGGAGTTCTCCCTGATTACAGGGCAGAAGGAATCTGATTACGAGGCATCCTTCACTGAGACAAAGACCAGGGGAAAGAGCGAGGGGATAAAGCCGAGGATCATCGTCGCAGGCTATGAGAAGCCGGAGAACGATGATGGGATCGCCGGTTATGATGAGGCAGAGGCTGAGTACATCTCATCCCTGGTAAGGAGGATGACGGATCCGGGATCCGGGGAATTCCTTGTCCTTGACGACGATACGCGCCTTCCCCGCACCGCAAGGCTTTCGGATATAAAGATACTGTTCAGGACAACAGCATCCCAGATGCCTATAGAGCGCTCATTCAGGCGGCATGGTATTGCCTACAGGGTCGTAGAGAGCACTTCATCGACGATGGAAGGCGTATGCTACGATCTCTATTCGTTCCTGCAGCTCCTTGTCTATCCCGATGACAGGCTCTCATACATAGCTCTTCTGCGAAGCCCCTATGCGAGGCTTTCCGATCAGGCGATCCTTGAGGCGGCATCTGCAGAAGGAGATGCCTTCTCATCCATGCCATCGTTCTCATCCACTGCGGATGAGAAGAGCTATCTGGGACTCAGGGGGATTTATCTCGAGGCCAGGTCCATGGTATCAAGAAAGCCTCTTTCCGAGCTTCTCGATTACATATTCTACCAGGGAGGCTACTACGGCTTTCTCTCTTCTCAGGAGAGCCTCATACCATACATAGACCACTATGAGTACCTGTGGACGCTTGCATCAGGCTTCGACCGGAAGGGAAAGGGCATAGTAGAGTACCTTGACTGGATAAGGTCCAGGCTCGGGGTTGCAATGAAGATGGATTCGGTTTCCGTCCAGCATATCGGGACAGAGGGCGTTGAGCTTATGACCATACATAAGTCAAAGGGCCTGGAAGCCAAGATCGTGATAATCGCAGGCTTCTCCGGAGGAAGGAACAGGAATCCGTCCAGGATCATCGACATGGATGCGGGAGAGAGAATCCTTGCAATAGATACTGGAGTGAAGGGCAGCAATGGCAAGTACGCATTCCCCTATGCGGAACTTTTCTCAAAGGCCGATTCAAGGCGCGACAATGCCGAGAAGAAGCGCCTTATCTACGTTGCATTCACAAGGGCCATAGACCATCTTGTGATGTGCGTCAATGAAAGCGCATCCGTAAAGGGGCTTTACTCGATTGCCAAGGAATCAATGGAGGGATACGAGGGGCTCGAGAAAGAGACCATACCTCCTGTGGCTAAGGACAGAGGCGCTTTGGCATCTAACCCCTCAGATAGGCTTTCATGGATAGAGAAAGCAGGTATTTACCCAGACCCATGCTACGAGACAAGGAAGGTGGGTCTCAAGGAATCCGTCCATGACGGTGAGGAATTCGTAGGCACATCCTTTCCTGTGCTGCCGGAAATCCCGGCAGATGATGCGATCAGGCGCCATGGGCTCTCTGCTGATTTCGGAACTCTTGTCCATGAGTGCCTGCAGGCAGCTCTGGAAAAGAGGGAGATGCCTGAGTACAGGAATCCAGCCATTCCAGCGCGTGATGCCAAGGCGCTTATGGATTCTGCATATCGGATAGCATCGGCCTTCCTCTCATCTGCTTTCTACAGAGAGCGTGTTGCTGGCCATGGGATAAGGACAGAGGAGAGATTCTACTTCCCTATGGAAGGGAAGGTTGCCGAGGGCTCTGTGGATCTCCTTGTATTCGGTGATGATTGCAATCTTGTCGTAGACTACAAGACGGATCTCAGGAAGAACCCTGATTACCATAAGAAACAGCTTGTCTCATATGCTCAGGCTATGGAGGAGCTCTATGGCAGGGAATGCCATGCCATAGTGCTGTACGTGCGTGATTTCTCGACCGGTCCTCTATGGAACAGCAGAGGGGATGTCATAGAGACCTGACAGCTCCTGCCATCCTCTCAAGTGCCTTCATGACCCTGTCCCTGGAGGTTCCGTAATTGAATCGCACGAAGCCTTCGTAGCCTTCGCCGAACCAGGAGCCATCATTCATTGCGACAGAGGCCTCTGCTCCGAAGAACCTCGAGAGCACGCCTCCGCTTCTTCCTCCCTGGTAGCGCTCAGGATCCGCATCTTCCCTTGCCTTCACCCTCTCAAGGACCGAAGAGCAGTCGAGGAATGCGACGAATGAGGCTTCTGCATTCACGAGCCTTATCTCAGGGCATTCCCTTTCCAGGTACTCTCTCATCATATCAGCAGTGCCACCTAGGTATGCGCATAGCTTTCTGTTATACTCAAGGCCCTCGCTGTATGCGCTCTGCAGGAGCTCCCCGACCATGTAGCCTGGCTCGGCTATCCATAGCGCATGCTGCCTTTTCCCGACCTTCCTCTTTGTCTCTGGGTTGGAGAAGACAGCAAAGCCGCTATGCTCTCCAGCTATATTGAATGTCTTGGATGGAGCCATGAACGTGATGGCCTCCGCTCCTATTGCCTCGTTTGCCTTTCCCATCGGAATATGATTGAATCCGGGGTGCACGAGATCTGCATGTATCTCATCGGAAAGCACTGGGATACCAAGCTCCTTTGCAGTCGTCAGGACGAATGCAAGGTCGCTTTCCGTGAATACCATGCCTGAGGGGTTATGAGGGGAGCAGAAGAGGATCAGGCTGCTTTTCTCCGCATCCTTCCTGAATCTCTCCCTGTCAAGGAAGAATCTCCCATTCTCATACCCGAGCCTATGATTGACGATATTCCTGTCGTTCCACATTGCCAGCATATAGAATGGCTTATATGCAGGGGTGGGGATCAGGATGCTGTCTCCTGGCTCTGTGATCGTATCGATTGTGAGAGCGATTCCATTCAGGAGCCCATTGGTGAAGAGTATGCTCTCGATCCCAGGGTCCCATGAGTGCCTTCTTCCGATCCATGAGAGAAAAGAGGATTCTATTGAATCGAATGAGGGATAGCCGAAGGTTCCTGAAGCTGCGACTTCCAGGGCCTTTGCCCTTATGTGCTCATCTGCAGGGAAATCCATGTCAGCGACCCAGAAAGGCTCTGCATCCCTGTTTGCGGCTATTCTCTCAATGGAATCCCTGTTCCATTTCTCGCAGTTCGTGCCTCTTCTGTCTATGATGCTGTCGAAGATCATCTCCTGAAAAGCTCCTCTGTCTCCACCAGTCCCTTGTACTGTCCTTCTGCCTTCGGAAAAAATACAGCATTCTCGGGGCACCTATGGTAGCATGCATAGCATGAGATGCACCTGTCGTGATGAACTGCCTTCCCATTCTCCATGGTTATGTTCCCCATAGGGCATATGCGGTAGCAGACAGAGCAGCCCGTGCATGCAGGAAGCACGCTGAGCTTGCTGTTCGCGCGTGGCTGGCTCCTTCTCTCCGCTTTTCTCAGCGCAGGACTGAAGAAGGGGCCATGGAAAGGAATCCTGATCCTCTCGTTCTCTATATCGCTGATTGCCTTATCAAGGGCCTTCTGCCTCTTGGTGAGGAATGCAAGGCTATCCATCTCCCCGACTGCCTTCCTCTTCATATCCAGATACCCGTCAGGGAACTTGAACGACCTTGCGTATGAGAGGACGCATCCTATGTCCTGAAGCTCCCTGTCAAGGTCGTACAGGGCATCCATTGGCATGGAGCCGCATGTGACAAGGCTGAATATGTACTTAAGTCCGCTGTTGTCCCTCTTTGAGAGGACCTCGCGCACGAATCTCCTTACAGGGTATGGAAGCCCGGAGAAGTGCACAGGGTAGAGGATTCCCAGCCTTTCGGTATCCTGGTCAAGGATGATGTCCCCGTTGAGATACTCCTCCACGAAGTGGATCTCAGCATCCTTTATTTCCTTTGCGATTCTGAGCGTGTTTCCTGTAGCCGAGAATACTGCGAGTACTGTCTTCATTCTATTTCTTCCTTTCTGATCGATACAATCGCATCGCATGCGGCCTCTGCATCACTGCGGCTTACGTTGAGGCTCGTTACGATCCTGCCCATGCCTGCATCCTCAAGCATCAGCACGCCCCTTCTTCCAAGCGCTTCGATGATATTTCGCATCGGATAAGGCGATCTGAAGAAGACCATGTTCGTTGCTGATATCGCGATATCAGCCCAGCCAGTGGATGATAGCGCCTGGGCAATCAGAGCCCTGTTCTCATGGTCCTCCCTGAGCCTTTCCACATTGTTCTCGAGAGCATAGATCCCAGCTGCTGCGATGATTCCTATCTGCCTCATGCCTCCTCCTAGGAGCTTCCTGCATCTTCTGGCTTCCTCTATGAAGCTTCTATCTGAGCAGAGCACTGAGAAGGCAGGAGCCCCGAGACCCTTTGAGAGACAGAATGTGATATCGTCTGAGAAAGATGCATACTCCTTCACCGATACCCCAGTCTCAACTGAAGCGTTGAAGATCCTTGCCCCGTCCTGATGGACCCAGAGCCCATGCTCCTTCGCAATAGAGTATATCCTCTGGAGCGTCTCTGGCTCATAAGGTATGCCTGATGTCGTGTTCTCGACCTCTATCATTGAAGTCTCTGACATGTCGTATGCATAGCCATGGATGCTCTTCCTGACGCTTTCAGGGTCGAGTATGCCGTTGACGGAGTCTGCGAATACAGGCAGCGTGGAGGCCAGTGATGAAACAGCGCCTATCTCGTGCCTTACGATATGGGCCTCCTTCGCTGTTATGATCTCCTTGCCCCTTCCTCCCTTGATCATCATCGGGATCAGGTTCCCCATGCATCCGGAGCTGACAATAAGGGCGCTTTCCTTCCCTGTCAGCTCAGCGCACATCTCCTGCAGCCTGTTCGCTGTAACGTCCTCTCCGTATACGTCATCGCCGACCTCTGCGATGTACATTGCCTTCCTCATTCCCTCGGTCGGCTTAGTGAATGTATCAGATCTTAGATCTATCATGCCTTAATCCTATCATATAAACTGAAGAAGGTAGGGAAAGTTACCGATACGGCATCCGTATCATCTATTGTGATTCCCTTCTCTGCCTTCAGCGCTCCTATTGCGAGCGCCATTATTATCCTATGGTCGCCGAAGCCCTTTGCCTCTCCTCCGTCAAGCCGTCCCTTGCCGTGGATGAGCATTCCGTCTTCCTCTTCCTCTACATCCGCGCCGAGCGCCCTGAGGTTCTCGACCATCGTCCTGATCCTGTCTGTCTCCTTGATCCTTGCCTGAGGAGCGTTGGTAAGATGCACATCACCATGTGCGAAGGCTCCTGTGACTGCGAGGATCGGAAGGGTATCGGGAATCGCATTGAGGTCGAATTCGCCTCCCTTGAGCCTCTCCGGTCCCTTCACTGTGACAGAGCTGCCGCTCTTCCATTCGATTCCTGCGCCCATTGCCTGGAGTATGTCAAGGATTGCCTTGTCTCCCTGCTTGTCGTATCTGTCAAGGCCGCTGATTGTGAGCGTGCATCCTGTGATCGCTGCCGCGGCTGCGAAGAACGATGCAGATGAGAAATCGCCAGTGATCAGCTTGTCAAAGCCCCTGTAGCGCTGTCCTCCCTTTACCGATGCATGCTCAAGGTCATCGCTTATCGTGAATTCGATTCCCTGCTCCCTGAGCCATCCAAGAGTCAGCTCCACATATGGCTTCTCGTAAAGCAGCGAGCAGTCGATCCTGCAGTCAGATGAAGCGAGGGGAGAAGCAAGCAGCAGCGATGAAAGATACTGGCTTGTCTTGCATTCGATCACAGTGCTTCCTCCCCTGAGGGGCCCCTTGATCGATACAGGAGGCTTTCCACAGTCGGTTCTGACCTCAGCGCCGAGGTCCTCAAGGGCCTTTGCAAGCGGGCCAGCTGGCCTCGATCTGAGCTGCTCATCTCCTGTTATCGTTATTCTCCCTCCGAGGGATGCCGCTAGTCCTAGAAGGAGATATTCGGTTGTTCCGCTGTTGCCTGCATCTATTGTCACGTCCTTTGAGCATTCAAGGCCGGATGCATCGACATAGCAGACTGAGCTGTCTTCATTGAATTCAACTGATGCTCCGAGGGCCCTGATGGCGTTGACGCATGAGAGCGTATCAGAGGATACAAGAGGATTCCTGATGACGCTCTTCTCTTTCGAGAAGGCTGCTATCAGGAGGGCCCTGATCGTCTGGCTCTTCGAAGCCGGTATCGAGATCTCTCCTGAGATCGCAGATGGTTTCATTGTCTTCATAGGAAGATTATAGTTTTTAATGGGAAAATTATGAAGATGCCTTTCTATCTGCTTTCAGGCCATACGAAGCAGCTGTTGAGCCTTGTCTCTCCATTGTCTATTATGATGTCCTCTCCCGTGCATGATCTGTTCACTGCTGTCATGAAGTACACCCATTCAGCAATCTCCTGGGCGCTTGCCCACTTCCTGAGGGGAGTGACATCCATTATCCTCTTCCAGAGCACGGGGTCATTCATCACCTCATCATTGAGATCTGTTGCCACTCCTCCAGGGGAGATGCTGTTGCATGTCGCGCCAAGCTCAGCTGCGCGGATTGCGGCATTCCTCATGTATGAGACGATTCCTCCCTTCGATGCCGTGTAGAGAGGGAACTCAGCTCCTGTGGTTGCTGAAGCAGATGCGATCATCAGGATGCTCCTGATTCCCTTCCTGATCCCGTACTTCTCTGTCACGGCGATCGTTCCCTTCAGATTCACATCTATGTCATCGAAGCTGTTCTGGGCACCTGCATTGTTTATCAGTATCTCGATGCCATCTATATCCGGAAGGCAGGAGGGCCTGGA
>JAXFQZ010000169.1:0-4732 GCA_034178685.1 Candidatus Ornithospirochaeta sp.
GACATGCAAAGCGATATGATACCAAGAACCAAAGATGCGATTGCCATAATTACCTCCATGAATGGAATAGATAAGGAGGAAAGCAGATAATCCCGCTTTCCTCCATCAGAAATGAATCAAAGCGATTACGTTATTGGAGCAGGGTTGTCGATCACAAGATCGTTGTAGATGCGGTGCTGCTGTGCCTTTGACTGCTTCTTTCCGCTTGCTACATCAAGTATCAGGTCGACAAGCATATCTGACATTGCATGCTTATCTGCCTTGCCCTCTGCGATAAGGCCTGCGTTTATATCGAAAATATCAGGCCATCTCTGAGCGATAGTGTCCCTTGAGCAGATCTTGATGACAGGAATCTCCCTCAGTCCATAAGGAGTTCCTCTTCCTGTGCTGAAGACCTGGAGCGTTATGCCGCTTGCAATCTGTGTAGGAGCGCATACGAAATCGCTTGCAGGGGTTGCAGCAAAGAGCATGCCATGCTTCGTAGGAAGCTCACCAGGTCCGATGACCTCTGCGATCGGGCTCTCTCCGCTCTTTGCAATTGAACCCATGGACTTCTCGATTATGTTGCAGAGACCTCCCTTCTTATTGCCCGGAGTAGGATTAGCGCTTCTGTCAACTCCTCCCTTGTCAAGGTAATCATCATACCATTTGATTTCCTTCACAAGCTTCCTGACAATAGCCTCGTCATTGGCGCGTGATGCGATCTCATGGACAGCATCCCTGACCTCAGTGACTTCTGAGAACATGACAGTTGCACCCTCAGCAGCAAGCTTGTCGCCAGCCATGCCGATAGTAGGATTGGATGTGATGCCTGAGAAAGCATCGGATCCGCCGCACTGAACGCCAAGTATCAGCTTGGATATAGGCTGCTCTGTCCTCGTCCTCTTATTGAGGATCGCAAGCTTCTTCTCGGCCATCCTCATCATGGAATCGATCATCTCATCGGAGCCTGAGCAATCCTGAAGCATTATCACGTTCTCTGGAGTGTTCTCTTCCTCTGAAAGAAGCTTATCTACCGAAAGCTTCTCGCATCCGAGCCCAACGACCATGTATACATTGCCGAAGTTTGGGTTCCTCATGATATTCCTGATGCATCTGATAGGAATCACAGCATCAGGGGCATTGATTGCAACGCCGCATCCATATGCATGAGTGATAGCAACCACATCATCGACATTGGGGAACTTAGGGAGAAGCTCTGTCCTGATTCTCTCTACAGCGTTCTTGACAACGCCTGCTACGCACTGGACGGTTGTAGTGATTGCAAGGATATTCCTCGTTCCTGCATACTCAGAGCCTTCTACAGTGTATCCAAGCCATGTCCTGCCTTCGAGCTTATCGCTCTTGATGACCTTTCCCTTGCCTTCTGGCCTGAGAGTATCAAGAGCAGGGGAGGAAGCAGGGATGATATCATCCTCGCTTACCCAGTCTCCTGGCTTCATATCCCTGGCCGCCTTGCCAAGAACTGCACCATACCTGATGATGTCCATTCCTTTATCAATAGGACACAGCGGTGTCTTATGTCCTTCCGGTATGCAAGATGCTGCCTTCACGCCGAAATCAAGCTCATCGCCTATTTCTGCCTGATGGACAACGATTGCGACATTGTCTTTCTCTGAAATTCTGATTGTTCTGACCATAATATGGATTTTCCAATGATTGAATGCTTTATTCAAGGTTTTTCATTTCTGAATGTAGCTTTTGTTTATAAATCAACTGCTGAAATGCATTATCCAAACGAGTTTGCAGGTTATTATCCGCATGGCCATGGTATTCCCTTTCGTGGTTATTATGCGTCTTTCCTTATTATTTACAGATGCATATAAGCTTTTACGTACGCCCATTAAGGGTGCTGAAGACCGGAAATACAGGTACTGGCTTCTTCAAACCGCTGCAGCAGCTGATTCTATCCTATATATCAGGCTCTCTATCAGTAAAAAGCGGATGCACTCCGCTTTTGGCTTGCATCCGCTTTCATCAGTGTGCTGAACTTCACTCCGTCGTGCAGCAGCACTGCTGTCATTTCTTCCTGTATCCGCACTTCGGGCATACGCCGTTCTCATCGAGGGCGACTCCGCAGAGAGGGCATCTGTCGATTGATGACTGAGGCTTGAATTCCTCGGTAGCCGCATTCACGCCGCTTGTGAAAGTAAGCTTGACGATATTCAGCTTGTCCTTAAGCAGATCGTAAACCATCTTGATCATTCCCTCGACAGTCATTGTCTCCTTTGTGACAACAAGCCTGCACTCAGGATATGCCTTGCAAAGCTCTGTCTCGAAAGCTGGTCCCTTCATTGTGTTGCTTGGAGATCCGTTCCTGATTCCCTGCTTCTCATATACATCGAGGATTGCAGGAAGAAGAGGATCGTCTTCCCTGAGAATAAGTGCATGATCGAAGTTCTTCAGAACATCCCATGCTACCTTCTGGATTTCATTGCATGGATAAACCATGTTGACTCCCTTCTCGATAGTATCCTCAACCTCGATTGTCAGATTGCCTGTATGGCCATGAAGATACTGTGCCTCTCCTCTGAACCCATAGAACCTGTGTGCATACTGCAGGCTTAGTGTTGTAATGCTTCTCATTTCTTCTCCTTTTCCGTCATTGACGGCAATGAACTGTTTGATGATCTTTCCCTGCATCTAGGGCAGATGCCGCTGAAGATGATGTCATGGCTTATGATCTCGAAGCCATGCCTGTCCGGAATGCTGTTTTCAATATCTGCTATGTATTCCATCTCGACATCGCAGATAGTCCCGCAGGATAGGCATTTGATATGATAATGCGGTGGGCTCATTTTCTCAAAGCGATCTGCAGAGCCTGGAATAGAAATCTTCCTGACAAGGCCATCCTCAGATAGCTTATTGAGATTCCTGTAAACGGTAGCACGGCTGATTGAAGGGTAGTTCTCCTTTACAAGCCTGTAGATCTCATCTGCAGTCGAGTGGCCATGCGTGCTCTTTACAGTGTCTAGCACAATGGAGCATTGTATTGTCTGTCTCTTATTATCCATATATTAAATGCATCCTTATTAGTAATCTATATCAATAAGTAATAGTTGTCAAATCTTTTTTTCTCTCCCTGTCCTGATGTCGGCTATTGGGATGATCGAAGGATCAGGAATCGCTTATGAATGCATCGATGCATGCATGATATGGGAATCTGCTGATCGAAATGGATCCTCATTCTGGAAAATGCCTTCGAAAACAAGCATCCTGTTATATGATTGTCATTATTTGCAATATTTCAAAAACTATCATGCGTATATCTAATTTCTTATATATTAATATATTAAGAGATTTTTAAAAATCTAAAATCCTGTTGCCGGAAAAATCTGTCACATCGGTTTGGATACTGTCAATTTACAAAAGGATAATGTGGCCTGAACATGTTCTGCAGGAGGAGAAAGGAATATGGGAAATACTCCTGATCTAAAAAGGAAGACAAAGCCAGGCCTCTTCAGGAATAAGCATAGCAACGTTGAAACTGAAGTGTACGCCGATCCGTTGCTTGATCTGCCTTTGTCAGTAAAGATCAAGAAAGACTGGCAGAAGAATATGACTCTCTATTTCCTATTTATTCCTGTATTGGTTTATTGCATAGTATTCCAGTATGGATTAATGGCAGGTCTGTTCATAGCATTCCAGAATTACAAGCCAAGCCTTGGCATCATGAACAGCAAGTTCGTAGGATTGAAGCATTTCAAGGATTTCTATTTCCAGAGGGTGTTGACCAACACAATAAAGATCTCAGTCACTTCACTCGTATGCTCATTCCCTATGCCTATTATCCTGGCATTGCTCATAAATGAGCTCAGGAGCAAGAGATTCTCTAAGATTGTGCAGACCATAACGTATATCCCGCACTTCATCTCCGTTGTAGTAGTTGTTTCAATAGTCATGGATCTCTCTTCAAGTGATGGTGCAATCACATCGTTCCTATCGCATTTCGGATTCCCGAAGATCACAATGCTCAACGATAAGAGGTTCTTCCTTCCTTTGTATATCATCTCAGGCATCTGGCAGAACATCGGTTGGAACAGCATCATTTATCTTTCAGTTCTTACGGCAATAGATGCAGAGCTGTATGAAGCTGCGAGGATCGATGGAGCAGGGAAGATGAGGCAGCTCTTCTCTATTACGATTCCATGCCTGATTCCTACAATCGTAATCATGCTCATTCTCAGGGAGCTTCTTATTCTCGATGATGCTGCAATTGCAACATCTGGCGGACAGGATGCGCTTGCACTTGCTTCCGATACAGTCAAGTATGCAACGATTGTTGTAGCGACTGTACCTATCCTGATAGTATATCCATTCTTGCAGAAATACTTTGTTAAGGGCGTCATGGTTGGCGCGGTAAAGGGATGATTTATGAGAATACCTTATGATGAAATGGTTTCGGTTTTCGTAGAGAAGCTCGAGAAATACGGGATAAAGGGCGATGATGCGCAGCTTTCGGCTCGGCTCTTTGCTGATGCATCGAGGGATGGGATCCATACGCATGGGCTCCAGAGGTTCCCTAAGTTCATCGACTCTATAAAGAAAGGCGCAGTTGATGTCGATAAGAGGGCTGTTTACAGAGAGAGCCTCGGAATCATCGAACGCTGGGATGGACAGAGGGGTCCGGGTAACCTCAATGCCTGGATATGCAACAAGAGAGCGATCGAGCTTGCTAAGGAATATGGAGTAGGTGTTGTAGCTCTGAGCAATACAAACCACTGGATGAGGC
>JAXFQZ010000090.1:0-28971 GCA_034178685.1 Candidatus Ornithospirochaeta sp.
TATGCTCTCAAGGTCCTCTATCCTGTTGTGGAGATAGAAAACCTGCCCTCCGCGCTCAAGCTCCTTCTTTATTGCCTCTGTGACAAGGGGCAGCCTGAACTCCTCTATGAAGGTCTCAACCGGCTGCCTCTCACGGGGAGCAGTAGTAAGGAGGGACATGTCACGTACCTTCAGGAGGGACATGTAGAGAGTCCTCGGGATAGGAGTCGCGGAGAGCGTCAGGCAGTCGACGTTCGTCTTCATCTGCTTGATCCTCTCCTTGTCCTTCACCCCGAATCTCTGCTCCTCGTCGATGATGAGAAGGCCGAGGTTCCTGAAGCTCATTGTCTTCTGCAGGATCTTATGGGTTCCGAACAGCACGTCCACCGACCCATCGGCTATCCCCGCTGTCACTTTCCTCTGGTCCTTTCCCTGCACGAACCTGGAAAGGATGGCAGCGTTGACAGGGAACGAGCCGAGCCTTTTCCGGAAGTTCTCATAGTGCTGCTCCGCAAGGATCACAGTCGGGGCAAGGAAAGCCACCTGCTTGCCGCTCATGACTGCCTTGAAGGCTGCACGGAATGCAATCTCGGTCTTTCCATAGCCGACATCCCCGCATACAAGGCGGTCCATGACCCTGTTCGATTCCATGTCGGCCTTGATATCATCTATGCACTTCAGCTGATCGGGAGTCTCCGTGAACGGGAAGGAGGCCTCGAACTGTATCTGCCAGTCATTATCATGGGAGAAAGGGAAGCCCTTCACAGCCTGGCGCTGGGCATAGAGGTGCACAAGCTCCTTCGCAAGATCCTGCGCATTCTTCAGCGCCCTCTCCTTCTTGCGGCTCCAGCTCTGGGAACCGATCTTGTCTATCTTCGGCGCCCTTGCATCGTTGCCGATGTACTTCTGGACAAGATTCGCCTGCTCTATAGGGACATAAAGATACTCATCGCCCGAGTATAGGATCTTTATGTAATCCCTCTCGGTGCGGCTGGTCTTCACCCTCTCGATCTTGACGAACTGGCCGACGCCGTAGTTCACATGGACAACGTAGTCACCGCTTTTGAGGTCGACGAATGAATCAAGAGGAGAAGAGACTGTCTCGACGACGCTTGACTGCCTTGTCTTCCTTCTTCCGAAGATCTCGCTGTCAAGGATGACCATCATCGAGATGCTCTCGATCTGGAATCCCGATGATATCTCATCGACGACGATGGATACCTGGTGATCCTTCAGTACGTTCTCGAGCCTCTCCTTCTGGACCACGCTCGGTGCGATGACCGAAATGGTCCATCCGTTCTTGAGGAGGGATGATACATCGTCCTTGAAGTAAGTGACATTGCCGAAGTAGGAGCGCGAAGCGGTGACGGCAAGGTGATGATAGGACGGATCGGAGATATCATATAGGAGTATCCCTCTCCGGAGGGATGACAGGAATCCATCGTACTGGAACAGAAGCTTATCTGGGAGGATCGAATCAGGATTCTCCTTGTATGCCTCTGAGAACCTCGACCTGGCTTCGTTCTTAAGCGATCTCCAGCTTGTCTCTATCCTCTCCACGCCTGAGATTATGAAGTAGTCATCGCTTCTCAGATACTCTGAGACGCTTGAGAGCACAGCCTCCTGCCCCTCGCTTATCAAGGGTACAACGACCTTCCTTGCATCGCGCATTGCCTTCTGCGAGAGTATGTCGAAATACGAGATTCTCTCGATCGTATCCCACTCGAGGTATATCCTGACAGGCTCATCGAATGAGAACGGGAAGATGTCGAGGATCTCGCCGTGGTATGAGTAGGAACCGACCTCATTGCATGTGCTGAGCTTCATATACCCCGCCTCAGCAAGCCTCTCCATCACAGCAGTCAGGTCAATGCCTGAGCCAGCCTTGAGCTCAAGGGAGAGGGAATCGGAGGACTGCGGCGAAATCATAGGCGAGCAGAAAGCCCTGAGGGACATGATGATGATTCCCCTCTTTGCATCCCTCATATCATCCAGTGCCTTCTTCTGCTGGTACTCATTCGATGTCGATGAATAGCGTGAATAAAGCTGCTTGCCATCTGCAGGAACCATCACAACAGGCCTGTCAGTGACATCCTTAAGATCGGAATAGAGGGACCTGGAGTAATCCTCTGTCGCTGTTATGACAATGACCCTGCCGCTCCTCTTGTCAGAGACAAGCCTCACAGCACGCGAAAGGGGATAGTAATCCAGCCCATCTGCCTTTATGATGGACTCCTGGCTGGATGCGTATGCCTTGTATGCGCTTGACTCCCTTATGTATCCGGTTGCTTTCTCAGCTATGCTTATATCCACTTTGGCAAGTTTACTTTAAGAGTCTCAAACAATCAACCGACAAGGATGTTGTAATCCTCTCCGTCCGGCCTTATTCTATCCTCATGATCAACATCGACAAGAAAAAGCTCGGCATCCTCTCTGAGAATGTCCTGAAGGCAGGCGAATACGCAGTGGAAATGCAAAGCAAGGTGCATAGAAGCTTCAAGGAAGACGGCTCCGTGCTCACTGAGGTGGACAAGGAGGTGAGCAGGAGGATAATTGGCACGGTACGGGAGCTGTTTCCCGAGGCAAACATCATATCCGAGGAGGATGTGACGCCATTCAATCCCGATGCACCTTACTCATTCGTGCTCGACCCGATTGACGGGACAGATGTCTACTCCCTAGGGCTTCCATCATTCGCGGTTGCACTGGGCCTCCTGGACTCCTCATTCAGGCCAGTCGGGGCATACATCTCGCTTCCACGCTTCGGGATAGCATGCCCTTCCCTCTTCATCAGGCTGGATCCTGACGGGGAGATGCTTGTAAACGGGGAGACGCTCAATCCCGTGAAGGACAAGGATGAGCCCAGGCACATCACTGCCAGCTCAAAGATACATCAGTATGCCGATATCTCGCGCTTCAGGGGAAAGATGAGGATCTTCGGCTCCACGATAATCCACCTGCTTCTCCCTGTTCTCGTAAGCGAGGTGCAGGCATGCTTCCTCCAGCCATGCTTCATATGGGACATAGCCGCTGCGCATGCGCTTCTCATCAGGAATGGCATGGATATCTTCTACCCCGATGGCTCGAGGCTTGAGTACAGCGCAGAGCTCCTGGGAAGAAAGCCGCTAGGGTCATGCGCATTCGCAGGAACCGAAAAGGCCTTCATGAAGCTTCGCGATTCAATAAGGCTTCTGGGTTAGATCTCGCTGTCGAGGAAGGTCTGGAGGGATTCATATGCCTTCAGGCTATCCTCCCTCTTGATCACGAATGTGAGGACATTCATAGTCGACACGATCTCTATCACGTTGATGTTCTCCCATGCAAGCTTCCTGACGGCCAGATAAAGCAGGCCAGGTGTCTGCAGGAAATCGCCATGGAATAGGATAGTCAGGGCCACGAGGTCCGTCATCCTGTAAACTATCTCCTGATCCCTGATCAGGTCATCGACTATCGCAGCGTACTTCTGGGATACGGAAAGCGAGATCTCATAGGAGCCGATAGTCACATTCAGGAAATCGCCTGACTCAGGGTGCACCCTGTCGTAGAGCTCAGAGAGCCTTGACATGAAGGAGTCGTTCCTGAGGAAGTTCACGTCGTAGATATTGGTCTTCATCGAGAGCTCATAGTCGATATGGCCAGTCTTCTGCACCTCCTGGCTACTCTTCAGGTCCTCTGCATACCTTCTGATCGCCATTACTATTGCAGATGTGTTGACGCTCCTGCCGTAGAGAGCCTCAACCTTGGGCTGGATGAACTTGGCAAGATTCGAGAATGAGATGACCTCCTGGATCAGCATCTCGGAGATGAAGGGACTTCTGTTGATTATTGTCTTTACATAACTCGCTACCGAACCAGCCATAATGCTCTCCTGTGTTATTAAATTAACTGAATGTTACATAAAATACGCTTTTTCCGCAATACAATCGACATTTCCTGTTGTGTTTTTTTGTGCTATCATAACGCTATGAATTGCCCCAGATGCGGTAGCGATAAGGACAAGGTCCTTGAATCGAGATCAAACAAGGAAGGAACAGCGATCAGAAGAAGGCGCAAGTGCCTAGGCTGCGGCTATAGGTTCACCAGCTATGAGAGGATCGAGGAGAAGCCGATAATAGTCATCAAGAAGGATGGAAGGCACCAGCCATTCGACATAAAGAAGGTGGAGCGCGGCATCAGGACCTGCACAGAGAAGCTGAATATCGACCAGGGGCAGATCGAGAGGATACTCAGGAACATCGAGGACAACATCAAGGAGAAGGCAGACTCCAAGAACATGGTCTCAAGCCGCGAGGTCGGAGAGGAGACGCTGAAGGAGCTCTACCCTATCTCGAAGGTCGCGTATGTGCGCTTCGCATCCGTATACAGGGCCTTCGACGACCTTGACCAGTTCATAAAGGAAATAGAGAAGATCGCAAGGGAATCTAAGGCCTGATGGCATCGAACCACTTGCCTGTCTGGCTCTGGTCTATCTCCTCATTCAGGTGCTCAGGCTTCAGGATCTCATTCGCGCAGTCAAGGCAGAAGTTGTCTGTCATGCCTGCGATGTAGTCGATGATCATCATCCTGTCGCTGCCCTCCTTCTGGATGTACTTCGGATACATGTCCACGATGTGGTTGTAGAATCCTGCGGCAAGCATGTTGCGCTCAGCGATGTAACCTGACTCATCAAGCGCATACTGGCTGTACAGCTCCTCGAGGTAATCATCTATCAGCTTTATAAGGCGGGAGAAATACCTGTTGTAGCCATTTAGGATGCTGCTTCTGTATATATTGCTGTAGTTGTATTCGGAGAATGCCTTCACAGCCTCGAAGACAGGATTGGAGAAGCCAATTCCCTCCTCCTGGCTGGCAGATGCGATTATATCGTTGACAAGAGTGTTGATGATCTCGCTGTTATTTGAGCCAAGGCGCTCCGTGACTATGCCAGGAAGGGGCTTTCCCTTCAGGATCCCGAGCCTGTATGCATCCTCGTAGTCGCGTCCCAGGTATGCTATCGAATCGGAGAACCTGACGACCGCGCCTTCGAACGTTGCGGGGATCAGGCCTTCGCGGACTGTTATCGAATCAAGATCCCTGATACGGAATGTGGGCTTTATCCTATGGCTGAGGCTCTCGCCGTTGTGGCACACGATGCCATCCCTCACCGCATATGTGAGATTGAGGCCCTTGCCGTTATCCGAAAGGAAGTCAGCGACCCTGAGCGAGTTGACCTCATGGTCGAACCTCCCCAGCCCCTTCTCCCTCCTCATGGAGTCGATTATCCTCTCACCCACGTGACCGAATGGGGTATGTCCAAGATCGTGCCCCACCCCGATCGCCCACGCAAGCTCTGTATCGAGCCCGAGGGGCCTGCATATGGTCGAGGCTATCGAAGCGACGTGCAGGACATGCTCCATCCTTGTGCATATATGGTCGTTTGAAGGAGCGAAGAAGACCTGCGTCGTATGCTTCAGGCGCCTGAACGGGGATGAGTGTATGATCGCTGTGGTATCGCGGTAATAGGCTCCGCGGATATCCTCCGTCCTCTCCCTCTTTCTCTTCTTCAGAAGGGAATCATCTTCGAATCTATTTACCAATAACGTCATGGCTTTTCCTTTGTAATATGGTATATTCATAATAAGGATTGGAAAAGTGTTTGTTTACATCATACCGCTTACGGCATTGCTTCTTGCATTCATGTCCCTGATCGCCTCCCTGAGATTCATTTTCTCCAGGCAGGGGCTTTACTGGATATTCCCTGCAGTCATATCGCTGATCCTGTTCTTCCAGAATCTCAGCACGCTCCTGGTGCTTGGAGAGCAGGCTCCTGAGTCCTTCGAATACACTTTCTCGAACTTCGGTCCATTCATCCTCGCATTCCTATGGTATATGATGATCGTCGTCTTCCACTATGCGCTGAAGAAGGCAATACCTGAGAACCGGTTCATAAACGACAGCAGGAAGAACAAGGCAGAGGCCGAATACCTGCTGAAGTACGAGATGAGGCAGAACAGGAAAATCAGGAGAATCAGGAAGGAGGAGGCCTCCGATAGGACCCAGGTGCCATCAGTGCCTGAGTACAAGGGCCCCGACATAGGCTAGCAAACTCGACAGGAACCGCCTTTTTTTGTTATAATTCCCCTTCAATGGAAAGGTTATTCTTTGTTGGCATAAAGCATTCGGGAAAGACGACTTTCGCTCGTCGCATCGCAGGCCGCTTCGGCTATTCGTTCCATGACGCAGACGATCTGATGCTATCATCGCTCCAGGGTCTCTCCGTGCGTCAGTTCTACATTGAATACGGCAAGGATGAGTTCATGAGGAAGGAAGCAGAGAGCGTCAGGGACCTTCTTTCATCATCCTCAGAGAGCATCGTCCTCTCATTGGGAGGAGGTGCTGCTGACAATGCGATGCTTATGGATCTGCTGAAGGAAAGCGGAAGCATCATATACCTGGTAAGAAAGGAGGAGGATATGCTTCCTGTGATCCTCAGGCATGGCATTCCGGCATTCCTCGACAAGGATGACCTTGAGGGATCCTTCAGCAGGGTATATGCAAGGCGCGACAGGGCATACAGGCAGTATGCGGACCACGTGATAGACCTTGGCCCATACAGGGACAAGGATGAGACCGAAATAGAGCTTTACAGGGCCCTTAAGGAGCTTGGATATGGCAGGTAATACATTCGGCGAGGCCTTCAGGGTCACCACATTCGGGGAATCGCACGGCATTGCCCTCGGAGTCATTGTCGATGGCTTCCCAGCGGGGATAGAGATCGATGAAGGCTTCATACAGAGCGAGATGGACAGACGCAGGCCGGGCGGAACGAAGCTCGGCACGATGAGAAGCGAGAGCGACAGGATAAGGATCCTTTCGGGCATCTTCGAGGGAAGGAGCACAGGGTGCCCTATTGCGATGATGCTTGAGAACAGCAACCAGAAGAGCGGCGATTACTCTGCGATCCAGCATCTCTTCAGGCCGGGGCATGCTGATTACACGTTCCAGGAGAAGTACGGGATAAGGGACTACAGGGGCGGAGGAAGGACCTCGGGAAGGGAGACCAGCGCAAGAGTCGCGGCAGGTGCCCTTGCGAAGATCCTCCTTGGAAGGAAGGGAATATCAATCAACGCCGGAGTCACAATGGTCCATGGCATATGGGCCGAGGATGCGCTCTGGAATCCTCCTTTCAAGGCACCTCTCTACTGCGTCACATGCTCGAACGGGGATAGGATGATAGAGGAGATCGAGAATGCAAAGAGGAGCCTCGACAGCGTCGGAGGCATAATCGAATGCAGGATCGATGGTTGCCCCATCGGACTCGGCAGTCCTGTATTCGATAAGCTTGATGCGATGCTTGCCCATGCTATGCTGTCGATAGGGGCTGTGAAGGGAATAGAGTTCGGAAGCGGGTTCGGTGCATCATCCCTCTTCGGAAGCCAGAACAACGACCAGATGGAGATGAGGGACGGAAGGCCTGCATTCATCACAAACAACGCAGGCGGCATCCTCGGCGGGCTCTCTAACGGGAATCAGATCGTATTCCGCATCGCTGTCAAGCCTACACCGTCGATTGCGAGAAAGCAGCATACAGTAAGCGACAGCTTCGAGGACAGGGATATAGAGATAACCGGAAGGCATGACCCAACGATACTGGCAAGGGCCGTTGTCGTAGTCGAGGCAATGGCGGCAATCACGCTCCTGGATGCGCTATTGAGGGATGGCTATGTCAGATAAGCCGCTTACAGTACAGAGCGACAAGACGATGCTCCTGGATGTCCACTCCCCTTCTGCCAGGCTATGCAGGGAGGATATAATGGCATTCTCCGATCTCGTGAAGAGCCCGGAGCACATCCATACATACAGGATCTCATCACTGAGCCTCTGGAACGCTATATCCTCAGGGCTTACATCGGATATCATCCTGGAGCGTCTCAGAAGATGGTCGAAGTACGATATCGATTCCAGGGTCGAGTTCTTCATCAGGGACCAGGCGGAGCGCTACGGGGACTTCGTGCTGGAGGAAGGAAAGGGCGAAGAGGAAGGCTTGCTCGTGCTTACTGTCAGAAGGAAGGTCTTTGCTCTCCAGCTTCAGGCAGAGAGAAGCCTTGCGGGGTACCTCAAGCCAAGGGACGGCATGTCCTTCTATGTCGATAGCATCAACAGGGGAAGCCTCAAGTGCGCAATGATAAAGCTCGGCTTCCCGGTAGAGGACAGGATACCTCTAAGGAGAGGAAGGGAATACAGGTTCTCCCTCAAGCCCTCTGTCTCTGAGCGCTACTACCAGAGGGAGGCTGTCGAGTCGTTTCTCGGCAACGGAGAGAATGGAAAGGGATTCGGCACCATTGTCCTTCCCTGCGGATCGGGCAAGACAATAGTCGGGATCCTCTCAATGCATCAGCTTCAGTCGAACACGCTGATACTATGCCCGAATGTCGCATCGGTACACCAGTGGATAAGGGAGATAAAGGACAAGACGGATATTCCCGATTCCGATATCGCTGAATACTCGGGAGAGAAGAAGGATATAAGGAGCATAACGGTATCCACATACCAGGTTCTCACATGGAGGCCTGATAAGGATTCGGAGTATCCCCACTTCTCGCTATTCAGGGAAGGCAGCTGGGGCTTCATCATCTACGATGAGGTCCATATGCTCCCGGCTCCCGTGTTCAGGATCACAGCTGAGCTCCAGGCCATACACAGACTGGGTCTTACTGCGACTCTTGTAAGGGAGGATGGAAGGGAGGACGAGGTGTTCTCTCTCGTAGGGCCTAAGAGATTCGACACTCCCTGGTCTGAGCTTGCGGACAAGGGCTATATCGCAACAGCCTACTGCCATGAGATAAGAGTGAGGCTCCCTGAGGACAAGGAAGTCGAGTACGCTCTTGCGAAGAAGAGGGAGAAATACAGGATAGCAAGCGAGAACCCCAAGAAGCTCGATATCGCTTGCTCCATCCTCAAGGAGCATGAAGGCGAGTCGATCCTCATCATCGGGCAGTACATAGACCAGCTTGAGGCGTTCAGGGACAGATTCGGTTTCCCGATCATCACCGGAACGACATCGAACAGGAAGCGCGATGAGCTCTACCAGGCCTTCAGGGAAAAGAGGATAAGCGTCCTCATTGTCTCCAAGGTCGCTAACTTCGCGATCGACCTGCCTGATGCATCCGTAGCCATACAGGTCTCTGGCACGTTCGGCTCAAGGCAGGAGGAGGCGCAGAGGCTTGGAAGGATACTGAGGCCAAAGGAGAAGGACAGCCACTTCTACACGATAATAACAGAGTATACAGAGGAGGAGGAATTCGCTGCCAACAGGCAGAAGTTCCTCTCAGAGCAGGGATACAGCTACACGATAGAGAAAAGGTGAATATGGGATCGCATCCAGAACTCGTGAGGGAAAGGGAATCGGTAGAGCTGAGCGCATACGCTCTCTCAGAAGGGAGGATCTGCCTTGACGCAAGAACAGCAGAATCCTTTCTGGCTCGTGGCCTGATCGATGAAAGAGGCCTTGTCACAGAGGCAGGAAGGAGCGTAATCTCCCTATACCCCATGCTCGGGGAAGGAAGGGGAAGGAGGAGGCGCTTTCCTTCCTCCTTCGTTCCTGCGGTGCTCTCGATAGTGGCAAGCGGCGAGCTGAGCTCAAAGAGCATGCACTTCTCACGCTACTTCGGCTCCGAGTTCTTCACATCCATCTTCCCGGGCCTTGAGGCCGGTAAGGCATCTGCGCTGGCGATAGAGACAGTGAAGGCCCTTCTTGAGCTAGGGGTGGCAGAAGCGGAGTGCTCCCATCTGTACATCTCAAAGGAGAGCGCGCTCTCATTCCTGAGCCTAGATGATGCTGAGATGCTATCATACATCCTATACCCTTCATATCCAGAGAGGCAGGAGATACATAGAGCGCTGTCGCTTTCGATGATGATCGACGCCCTCCCTTCCCAGGACGCTGGGAAGACAGAGGATCTCATAGCAGCTGTCTCAGGCTCCGGGGAGAGGGTCCTGGAGCGCCTGATGGAGGTGGGGCTTGCGTATGAGGAAGATGGGTTCATAAGCGCATGCACGATGGAAAGCGGGGAAAACGAGGCTCTTGTGATCAGCTCCGATTTCTCGATCTCGTGCCCGAACAGCACCGGAAGATCCATATTCCTCTTTGCCCATCCGGTGAAGTCCGATGTCGTGGACCAGTGGATGATCACAAAATCAAGCGCTAAGGCTGCTTTCTCGATGGGATTGACGCCGGATGGCATCATAAGCACGCTCAGGGGCCTCGCAGGAAGCACTGTGCCAGATACTGTCGAGATGAGGCTGAGGTCCTGGTTCGGATCTTTTTCCTCAATAAGGCCCCAAAGGGCTCTGATCCTATCTGTCGACAGCAGCATCGCTGGCATCCTTGACTCCCTTCCCCTATTATCTATTCACATCCAGGAAAGGATCGGAAGCAATGTATTCGTGATGAATCCTGACACCGAGTATGAATGGAGGAAGGTCCTCAGATACGCGGGCTTCGATATGGTGGGCCGCACGGAGGGAGGCATGCTCAGCAGCAGAAGCGAGGCAGCTCTGTTCTCGCCTACCCCGCCTGTCATGCAGATTCCTCCAAGAAGGATGGTCGCGGAGGATGAGACGAAAAGGGAGAAGCTTGCAGAGGGGCTCTCCTTCCTGGAAAAGGCCTTCGTTCTCTCAGGGGTTCCTGAGCATGAGGCGCCAGATGTAGTCGATGGGCTATGCTACCAGGAGAAGCTCCGCATCATCGAAAGCGCAAAGGACGGAAGCAGGTGCCTGTACATAGAGATGACGGATGGAACGATGGAGATCGGGCCTGTTCTTGAATACAGCAGGGAGGAAGGAACAGTGAGGATGGAGAACGGCTGCTACCCAAGAGACAGGATATGGAAAGCCGCCCTCCTGCCTGCATATATAGGATCTTTCCTCAGACTTCCATCTCAACCCACTTCGGGTAATGATAGCCAGTGAATGCCTCGAACTGGAGCTTTGCCTGCTCCTTGAGCATCTCCTCTCCGTAGTGAAGCCTGCACCCTGCTTCCTTCGCAACCTTCAGGAGCTTCGTCATCTTAGGCTTGTAGATGATATCGTATACTATCTCCTTGCCTGTAAACCTGAAGCCTTCGATCGGGTTTGCATCGAAGTCAGGATATAGCCCTACGCTCGTAGTCTGAACCACGAGGTCGACCTTTCCCTGATAGGATGCTGCATTGGAAAGAGTATCGAACTGGCATCTATTGAGCCTGGCGAGGCGCTCTGCATGGTCGAGCGTCCTATTGAGGATCGTGACGTTGACGTTCCTGTTCCTCAGCGCCCATACGACCGCCTGGCTTGCTCCTCCTGCGCCGATAACAAGCGCATTGCGTATCATGCCGGAGTCAAGCTCCTTCGCAATGGGAGCCATGAAGCCATAGTAATCGGTATTCATGCCCTTCCACATCCCAGGGACCCTCACGACTGTATTGCATGAGCCTATCTGCTTCACTTCCCTTGTGATGTTCCCGAGGAAGGAAAGCACATCGGCCTTGAACGGAATCGTTACAGAGAATCCCCTCATGCGCAGCGTCTCGGCAAGGGAGAAGAACGAGCGTATGTTATCCACAAGGAACGGCACGTAGATCGCATTGTACTTTATGCCATGGAAGCCGAGGTTGTGGATCATCGGTGAGGATGAGTGCATCACGGGATTGCCGATTATTCCGTAGATACCTGTGTTCTCATTGACCTTGTCTGCCCTGTATACCGTCTTCAGGACCTTTGCGGAAAGCTGTCCCGGGGCAACTGGATTGTCGCATGCGAACGTAAGCATGGAGCCGATGCGCTTGTACAGGATCCTGGTAGGGATCCCGTAATCCCCCATGCCTATTACGATCTTGGGGACGTCCTTCAGCTCCTCATTGATCCTGAATAGCTTCAGGACATCGGATACTGAGTGAACAGTAACTGCAGCCTTTGCGATATCGCCCCTCTCGGAGAGCCTGTAGATCCTTGAGAAGATATCATCAGGAACGCCTTCAAAGTCATGGAAGGACCTTATGATCTTGACTCCCTTCTCGCGCGCCTTGGCCTCGACATCGTTCTTCTTTATATCCTCTTCGATGTCCACGTAGCTGAAGTTCCCCTCAAGGGCTGCAAGAAGAAGCTCCCTCCTGCCCTTCTCCGACAGCTCGCACTTTCCGCCATCGCACTTGCGCCTGAGTGTCAGGATAACAGGGACATCAACCATCGATGGGAAGGAACTGGCAATCCTCTGCTCGCTCTCCTTGAGCAGATCGAGCCTGAGCTCGCATGAATCTATGTATTGGCGGTTCTCCTCAACCTGTTCCCTGCATTCACTTAAAGTGGAACAATTAAGAGTAAGACAGATCACCTTGTTCTCCTTGATTGACTATTGAATCTTTGGTATTTTTCTATTCTAGCCAAGTTGATGATTAGGTTCAACCCATGCTCTGCATATATATGCATAAACATTCACTTTTATGCATACGCTTGGCATTAACTACGGAGGAATCAGCAATTACTGCTAATCTGCTATGAAGAATCTTCAGGTTCAGGATATAACGCTGGCATTCGCAGACCGCCAGATACTAGACCATGTAGCCTTTGCGATGGGAGAACGCACAAGAGCCGCGCTCTCAGGTGCGAACGGATGCGGCAAATCCACGCTAATGAAGGTCCTCACAGGATCCATGGAGGCGGATATAAGGGAGTATTCCCTATCGCGCGATGCCAGGATGGGATACCTGCCGCAGTCCGATATCGTCCTTCCTGACATATCTGTCTACAGCGCAGCAGAGGAAGGCTACAGGCGCTTCGATGCGCTGATAAGGAAGCAGGAGGAGCTCGAGGATATCGCATCGAAGGGAGGAAGCGATTCGATGGCAGCCGCAGAGAGGCTCTCCGAGATACACGACCAGCTGCTGGAATCCGGATACTACGACCGCAAGTCAAGGGTAGAGACAATACTCTTCGGACTCGGCTTCTCATCGAAGGACCTTGAAAGGCCATGCAGGGAGTTCTCAGGCGGATACCAGATGAGGGTCGCTCTGGCAAGGATACTTATAGAGGATCCTGACTTCCTCTTCCTGGATGAGCCAACCAACTACCTCGATATCGAGGCAATGACATGGCTTGAGGAGTACCTCAAGGCATTCAGGGGCGGCCTGATGCTCGTAAGCCACGACCAGGCATTCCTCGATGATACAGTCAGCGAGGTCTACGAGCTCTTCAACGGGCGCCTGACGCGCTATGCGGGAAACTACACTGAATACCTTAAGCTGAGGCAGGCGGAGATAGAGAGGCTGGAGAAGGAAAGAAAGAAGCAGGAAGAGGCGATAGAGAGGACCGAGGAGTTCATAGAGCGCTTCAGATACAAGGCAACAAAGAGCAAGCAGGTGCAGTCCAGGATCAAGGCGCTCGACAGAATGGATCTTGTCGAGGTCCCCTCCCACCTCAGGAAGCTCAGGTTCTCATTCCCTCCTTCGCCGCACTCTGGCAACGACGTGCTGAAGGTCGATGGCCTTTGCAAGAGCTATCCAGGCAATGCCATCTACTCAGGGCTCTCATTCATGGTGAAGAAGGGAGAGAGGCTTGCGATCACTGGAAGAAACGGTGCAGGAAAGTCCACCCTTCTCAGGATCCTGGCAGGCGTGGACCCCGATTACACGGGAAGCGTCATCGACGGAGCTGGAGTGAAGAAGGCCTACTTCGCGCAGGAGAACGAGGAGACCCTGAATCCTGTGAACACAGTCCTCGAGGAGGTTGAGAGCATAGCGGACACGAAGGACATACCGAACCTCAGGAGCATGCTTGGTGCATTCCTCTTCTCGGATGACGATGTCTTCAAGAAGGTATCGGTACTTTCCGGAGGAGAGAGATCGAGGCTCTCGCTGCTGAAGATACTCCTCCACCCATCAAACCTCCTTCTGCTTGATGAGCCAACGAACCATCTGGATATCAACGCAAAGGAGATGCTTCTTGGCGCAATCAGGGAATACGGAGGCACTGTCGTATTCGTCAGCCATGACAAGCATTTCATCAAGAACCTTGCGACAAGGATCCTCTATGTATCGGAAACGGGCCCTGAGTTCTTCGATGGGGACTATGACTACTTCGAAAGGAAGCTCGAGGAGAAGGAAGCGCGCTTCGCTGTAAGGAAGGAAGAGAAGCAGGATAACAGGAAGAACCTCTCCTACCAGGACCAGAAGGCAAGGAAGAACAGGATCAGGAACCTCGAGAGGGAGGCAGAGTCGCTCCTGGAGAGCATAGGGAAGCTCGAGAGGAAGAGGGACGAGCTAGGGCTAGAGATGGAGAGGCCTGATGTATACTCCGTCTCCTCCAGGATCAAGGCAGTCATGGATGAGAAGAGCGCTATCGAGAAAGAGATAGCGGAGAAGGAAGAGAGATGGATGGAGATCACGGCTATCCTGGAGGGAGAGGATGAATAGGATAGCAGAGCCTGATTGCACCCAGCTGCGATTCTCCCGGCTATATCCCCGCGTTCTCCTTGCATCGACATCCCCTAACAGGAAGGAGCTCCTCGAGAAAGGAGGAACGGCTGTCGATACCTTCAGCCCCTGCACGGAGGAGAGAAGGGAGGGAGAGAGCCTCGATGAGATAGTCATAGGCATTGCCAGGCAGAAGCTAGACGCATGCCTTGCATCCATTGTCCCATCCGTACCTGCAATCGCTGCAGACACGCTTGTGCTGAAGGATGGGGTCCTCCTTGGGAAGCCTGGATCAATCGAGGAAGCCAAGGAAATGCTGCGGAGGCTTTCAGGCTCGAGGCATACGGTCCTCACCGCATGCTCAGCTGCATATCCTGGAGCCGGGCGCCATGACTTCATAGACAAGGCCGATGTGGTCTTCAGGAATCTATCAGACGATGAGATCGATGCTTACGCAGAGAGCGGCGAATCAATGGGAGCCGCAGGCGCATACAGGCTCCAGAGGAATGGATGGAAGCTTGTCGAGAGAATCGAAGGGGACTGGACAACGGTCGTCGGGCTTCCGCTTGAGAAGCTGATCCGGATAATGGAGGATCAGACGGTAAGCTCCTCGTAATGCTCGAAGCCGAGCTCGAGGATGCTGTGTATGTGGTCATCCGCAAGCCTGTAGATGATGTTCCTCCCCTCCTTCCTGAACCTGACGAGCCTTGAGGCCCTCAGGACCTTGAGCTGCTGAGAGATCGCGGACTGGCTCATCTGGAGCTCCTCCGAGATCCTTGTGACACCCAGCTCCCCCTTGCAGTCAAGGAGCATCAGGATCCTCAGCCTGGTAGGATCCCCGAAGAGCTTGAAGAAGTCCGAGATATCGACGATTTCCTCGTCTGTGTAGTCCTGGTATTCCATAGCCTGATTATATGACAAAGAGGCATTGTCGTCCAATGGCCACTGCCATTCCGTTTCCAGCGTAACAGTATCGCCGCAATTGGCCTGAAATATACATTCAATGCTCATTCAGGTTTTCCTCGTATTATGCTAATATCCTTACTATGGAAAAGAAAATAGGCTTTATAGGTTTAGGAGTAATGGGGCACTCGATGTGCCGTCACATCATGGATGCTGGATACAGCATGAATATCTACTCACGCACCAGGGCCAAGGCCGAGGACCTTATCGCGATGGGAGCAGAGTGGTTCGATGCGCCATGCAAGGTCGCAGAGGCTTCGGATATCGTATTCACGATCGTCGGATACCCAAAGGATGTCGAAGAGGTCTATCTTGGCAGAAACGGGCTTGCTGAGAAGGCACATGCCGGCCAGGTCTTCTGCGATATGACGACCACAAAGCCATCGCTGGACATAAGGATCGCAGGCGTGCTTGAGCAGAAGGGTGCGCTCTTCGCAGATGCTCCTGTCTCAGGAGGAGACGTAGGCGCAAGGAATGCGACTCTATCCATCATGGCTGGCGGAAGCGATGAGGCAATCGAGACGCTCATGCCGCTTTTCCGCCTTATGGGAAAGAGCATAACCCATATCGGAAAGGTCGGCGCTGGCCAGCACACGAAGATGTGCAACCAGATCGTGATCGCTGGAACAATGGCAGGAGTATCCGAGGCGCTTGTGTACGGTGCAAAAGCAGGGCTGGATATGGAGAAGATGGTAGCTACCATCAGCAAGGGAGCCGCTGGCTGCTGGACGCTCGACAACCTCGCTCCAAGGGTGCTGAGGAAGGACTACGATCCGGGCTTCATGGTCGACCACTTCATCAAGGATATGAGGATCGCGCTCGAGGAAGCTGACAGCATGGATCTTGCGCTTCCTTCCCTATCGCTTACCAAGGAGCTCTACACGGCTTTGAAGGCACAGGGATATGGCAGGAATGGAACCCAGGCACTGGTAAAGGCACTGGAGAGCCTATCTGGAGATAGCAGCCTATGACAAGAGAAGGCGGAAAAGCAAAGCTGGTATTCGAGGACGGAAGGGAATACCCCCTGGATATGATCACTGACAACATGGGAGGAAAGTCCCTGGATATCACGAAGCTGAGATCGGAGACAGGGTATATCACATACGATCCCGGATTCGTGAACACAGGGTCATGCATGTCCTCCATATGCTACATAGACGGGGAGAATGGAATACTGAGATACAGGGGATACGACATAGAGGATCTTGTCGACCACTGCGACTTCATCGAGGTAGCTTACCTTCTGATCAAGGGAATGCTGCCGAATGCAGAGGAGAGATACAACTACCAGAAGCTCCTGAACAAGCATTCCCTTCTTCATGTGAACATGAGGAATTTCTTCAGGGCATACCCGCAGCAGAGCCATCCGATGGGGATCCTCGCATCGATGGTCTCATCGCTTTCCGCCTTCTATCCGGAAATGGAGGACAGGGATCCGGAGGAGAACATCGACCTTACGGTCACTAGGCTTCTCTCGAAGATGAGGACCATAGCGGCATTCACGTACAGGCAGATGAACGGACTGGACTTCATTGAGCCGCAGTACAACTACTCATACTGCGCGAACTTCCTGAACATGATGTTCTACTCATCAGTGAACAACTACACGCCGGACCCGGTGCACGTAGAAGCGCTCAATAAGCTGCTGATCATCCATGCTGACCATGAGCAGAACTGCTCGACAAGCGCAGTAAGGCTCGTGGGGTCTTCCGAGGCAAACCTCTACGCATCTGTTGCAGCAGGCTGCTGCGCCCTCTGGGGCTCGAAGCACGGAGGTGCGAACCAGGCTGTGATGGACATGCTTATGAAGATCAGAAGCGAGGGTCTTTCAGTAGAACAGGTCATAAGGAAGGCAAAGGACAGAAACGATCCATTCAGGCTCTCAGGCTTCGGCCACAGGGTCTACAAGACATTCGACCCAAGGGCAAGGATCGCAAAGAAGCTGTGCCAGGACGTGCTCGGGACATCCTCCTCGAACCAGACAGACATACTCGATATCGCACTCGAGCTGGAGGAGAGGGCAACGCATGACCAGTACTTCATCGACAGGAACCTATATCCGAATGTCGATTTCTATACAGGGATCACATTCCACATGCTTGGCATCCCTGTCTCGATGTTCACTGTCCTCTTTGCGCTTGGAAGGCTTCCAGGCTGGATCGCGCACTACCTTGAGTGGAGGCACGATCCATACCAGAAGATCGGAAGGCCTAGGCAGGTCTACTCAGGCCCCGAATATAGGAAGGTGATACCGATCAGCGAGCGCTGATGTTACCGATAAGGCAGGAGGTGAAGCCAGAGGAACTGAGCTCCTCTCCTGCCTCATTCTCCTTCCTGAGAAGATTATAGAGGTCCCTTGTGACCTTTCTTTCGCCAATCGTCTTTACGACAGCATCCTCTATGAGAAGGGAAGCTTCCTTCCAGCCCATGAAGACAAGCATCATCGATGCCGATAGGATTATCGAGAGAGGGTTCGCGATGTTCTTCCCTGCGATATCCGGGGCAGTCCCATGCGTTGCCTCGAATACAGCGATTCCCGTGTCGTAGTTTATGTTCCCTCCTGGTGCTATTCCTATTCCGCCTACCTCAGCAGCAAGGGCATCGGACACATAGTCGCCATTGAGGTTCAGCGTTGCGATCACATCGTACTCCTCTGGCTTGATGATTATGTTCTGCAGGAATGCATCGCAGATCACATCCTTGATCACAAGATCATCCATGCCTTCCCTCTCGATCACGATCCTCCCGTCCTTCTCGATGGCTCCGAACTCATCGCGGGCAACGTCATAGCCCCATGTCCTGAAGCCACCCTCGGTGAACTTCATTATGTTTCCCTTGTGCACGAGAGTGACGCTTCGCCTTCTGTTATCGAGGGCATACCTGATAGCAGAGCGCACGAGGCGCTTGGATCCATCCGGGGAAACCGGCTTTACGCCGATTGCGGATGATTCAGGGAATCTTATCTTTGTCACTCCCATCTCCTCAGAGAGGAATGTGATGACCTTACCAGCCTCCTCCGATCCGCTTGGCCACTCGATCCCTGCGTAGATATCCTCCGTATTCTCACGGAATACGACCATGTCCACATTCTCAGGGTGCTTTATCGGCGAAGGAACTCCCTCGAAGTACCTGACAGGGCGCAGGCATACATAGAGATCGAGAGTCTGCCTGAGCGCTACGTTGATGCTTCTGGCGCCCTTCCCTACAGGTGTCATCAGAGGCCCCTTTATTGCGATCCTGTGCTTTCTTATGAGCTCGAGCGTCTCATCAGGAAGATTAGAGCCAGTCTTCTCGACAGCCTTTCCTCCTGCCAGAGCCTCGATCCATCTGATGCTCCTCTCGCCGCCATAGGCCTTGTCCACTGCTGCATCGACTACGTCGATCATGCACCTTGTAATATCCTTGCCTACTCCATCGCCTTCGATGAATACTACATCCCTTACTTCACGCATCTTGTAACCTCATTGAGTCTCCCGCCAGCCTTCAGGTAAGCCTTCTGCTCCTCTGAGGCAAACAGATCTGCCTTTATGCAGATTCCCTTAGTCCTGTCGATTACAGTGAATTTCCCTGATTCGAGCGCCTGGTATGCATCCTCGATTGCAAGCTCATCGCCCTCATCGATCCTTGAATAATCCTCAGGATCGCTGAATACAAGGGGAAGGATACCGAAATTGCATAAGTTTGCCTGATGGATCCTCTCGATCGAGACAGCAATGACAGCCTTGACTCCAAGGTGCATCGGGCAGATAGCCGCATGCTCCCTGCTTGAGCCCTGTCCGTATGAGGCCCCTGCGATGATGAAGGAGGCCTTGCCCTCCTTCCTGAGGCTCAGGGCCTTGTCATGGAAACCAGGATCTACAGGCTCGAAAACGTACTTTGAGTACTCCTCGATGTTGGACCTGTACTTCATCCTCGCTCCTGCAGGCATGATATGGTCGGTAGTGATCTTATCGCCGACCTTGATTGCAGCGACGCCCTCGATCGCAGAAGGAAGCTCGTCGTTCTTAGGCGGCTTTCCGATATTAGGTCCCCTCTTGACATCGAGTGAGAACGTAGGCCTGATGAACATCGAATCATCGATGATGAACGAAGATGGAACGCTTACGCTCCCGATATCTGCATCCATCTCCCTTGGATCCGTGAAGAAGCCGGTTATTGCGCTTGCGGCCGCTGTCTCAGGGGAGACGAGATAGACCTGAGCGGACTTCGTTCCGGATCTTCCCTCGAAGTTCCTGTTGTTTGTCCTGAGCGATACAGCATCCGTTCCTGGGCTCTGGTGATTGCCGATGCAGAAGCCGCATGCGCTCTCCAGTATCCTCGCACCTGCCTTCAATAGCTTCTCAAGCGTCCCGTCCTCAGTGATCATCATCAGCACTGCCCTGCTTCCCGGAGCGACTCCGAGAGATACGCTGTCGCTGACATGATGGCCATCGAGTATCGCAGCAGCCTTTCTCAGATCATATAGAGAAGAGTTGGTGCATGAACCGATCAGCACCTGATTGACAGGGATCCTTCCCATCTGGCTCACAGCCTTGATGTTTCCGGGGCTGTGCGGGCATGCGCATAGCGGCTCGAGCTTATCGAGGTCTATTTCGAAGACCTCATCGTACTCGGCATCCTCATCTGCCTCCAGAGGCACGAAATCCTTCTCCCTGCCCTCCTGTATAAGGAATTCCCTCGTTCTTTCATCGGAAGGGAAGAGCGATGTGGTGACTCCGCACTCTGCACCCATGTTCGCTATAGTCGACCTCTCAGGGACGGAGAGCGTCCTGACGCCATCGCCTGTATACTCGAACACGGAGTTGACATTGCCCTTGACGCCGAAGCGCGAAAGGACATGGAGAATAACATCCTTGGCTGATACAAAGGGCCTCAGCCTGCCATGGAGGCGTATGTTCACCACCTTTGGAGCGATGAGCGAGAAAGGGATCCCTGCCATCGCAAGAGCGACATCAAGGCCGCCGGCACCGACTGCGAAGCTTGCAATCCCTCCCGCTGTAGGAGTATGGGAATCGGAGCCAAGGAGCGTTGCGCCTGGGCGTGCGAATCTCTCGAGATGCACCTGATGGCATATTCCGTTTCCAGCTCTTGAATAGATGATCCCATGCCTGTCCGCGACAGTCCTGAGATACTCATGGTCGTCGAAGTTCTCGAATCCAACCTGAACCGTATTATGGTCGACATAGCTGACTGCAAGCTCGTTCCTGACCCTGTCAATACCCAGCGATTCAAACTCCAGGTACGCCATTGTTCCTGTTGCATCCTGTGTCAGTGTCTGATCGATCCTCACGGATATGCTCTCTCCCTTGCGGAGAGTGCCGCTTACAAGATGATCTTCAAGGATCCTATAAGCCAAGGACTTTCCCATATTACCTCCTGTCCAGCCCCGGGATGAGCAGCATCGATGCTGTCTCCGCCGCTGCGATTGCCAGAGCCGTGAAAGATATAATCCTGAGTATAGCCATGAATGAGAAGTACTCATAGACTATACCGCCTAAAAGCGAGCCGATTATCGTGCCTACTGTGAGCAGGACCTCGTGTATCGTCATCCTAATGGACCTATTCGAGGCGCCTGCTGCCCCATGGAAGATCGAGAGATCATAGCATAGGGAGAAGACGAAGCCGAATGCGATGAAATAAGGGATGAAGAGATAAGCGCTTCTGATTGCCCCCGAAAGCAGCACAAGGAATGCGAATGCGCACTGCGAGAGGATGATCGTCTTCCTGCTGAACTGCCAGAAAGAGAGCCGGCCAAGCAGTATGAAGGAAGCGCATGCGCTCATCCCCCTGAAGAAGAGAAGGGTTCCTGTAGTGCTCTCGGAGAAGCCCAGCTCTGCCGATGCATAAAGCGGGAATATGTTTATAAGAAGGGAGTATCCCGAGTACATGACAGCCACTCCGATCCATGCGAAGAACCTGAGAGGCGTCGAATGGTCCTCCACTGCCTCTGCCTTCTCCTCCTCTGCCTTCCCGCTGTTTCCAGAGAACAGGAGTATGGCTGATATGGCGATGAAGAAGGCAATAGCGGCAGCAAGCGGGTATGATACATCCATGCCTGCAAGAAGGCCTCCGATGAAAGTCGAGAAGCCTGCGCCGAACGACCATGAGAAATTGAAGAGCGAGACAGTCGAGGAAAGCTCCCTTCCCTCCTTGCCCTGAGTCATCCAAACCTCGATGTTAGGCCAGTAGAAGGCCATGAACATCCCATAGAGGAAGAGACCCGCATAGGAGACAGCCCGTGTTGGAAATATGAGGATGAAGAGAACCGACAGTGCCATCCCGGCGACGGATAGAACGGACTTGAACCTCAGGCCCCAGTTCCTTGCTGCCGATGCAAAGACAAGGCAGAACACGAAATAGGAGAATGTATATATGCTTGAGGCAATGCCTATCTCAGAGGATGTGAATGATAGCCTATCCCTCAGGAAGTATATTATCCCGAAGTTGATCATCGCTATAGTGAACTGCCCAAGGAAGGAGCAGAGCGCAAGGCGCTTTGAGCGTGAGTCGTATTGCATGGCGCTATTCTAATTGATAAGGCCTCACACTTGCAAGAAACACACCATGCTGGTAGAGTTAGAGCATGAATATGGACCTGCTTCACAATGCGCCGTTCTGGTCTGCATTGTCATCATTGGTAATAGCCCAGGCGCTCAAGCCATTAATAAACATGGCATCAGGAAGAGGCTGGGATAGGCATATGTTCATCACTACAGGAGGAATGCCATCCTCCCATACATCCACTGTAACCGCGATGACGATGTCGCTGGCTATGACTGAGGGAATAGGAAGCAGCATCTTCGTCGTTGCCCTCGTATTCTCGCTGATAATAATGAACGATGCCATGAACGTGAGGCTTGAGACAGGCAAGCAGGCCAAGGTCCTGAATGAATGGTCGCAGATCCTCTCTGAGCTCCACAAGAACGGACCATTCGCGGTCCAGAACTTCAAGACGATGGTAGGGCACTCGATGTTCCAGGTCCTTGTCGGTTTCATCCTGGGCATCGCCGTAGGCTTCACCACGACATACCTGATGGTCTATGTCTAAGAAGGAGAAGGACGGGGCAGAGCTCTTCGATGCATTCTATAGCGGGATCTGGAAGGAACGCTGGCCAGCGCTGAAGGCCTCATTGCTATCAGAATGCAAGGAGATGGTCGCAATAGAGGGCCTCAGGAATCCATATTATATCGACAGAGCCTCATACCAGGTAGCATTGTCCCTACCTGTCAGAAAGGGAGACTCGGTCCTTGACATGTGCGCAGCTCCTGGCGGGAAGTCGCTCGTGATCGCGACCAGGCTCCAGGGCACTGGATGCCTTGTGGCAAACGACAGGTCTCCCGACAGAAGGACAAGGCTCAGGCAGTCGCTCTCGAACTGCCTTGAGGCTACGGATAACATAAAGGTGACTGGATTCGATGCGTCAAGATGGGGGTTATATGAGAAGGAAGCATACGATGCTGTCCTTCTTGATGCTCCATGCTCATCGGAGCGCCATGTGATAAACGACCCGAAGCATCTCTCGATATGGACGCCATCCAGACCGAAGAGGCTATGCAGGGAGCAGTACGCCATGCTTGCATCTGCATTCCTTGCCCTCAGGAAGGGAGGCTACCTCCTCTACTCCACCTGCTCGATAAACCTTGCAGAGGACAGCATGGTCATCTCAAGGTACATGGAGCGCCATGAAGGGGAAGCCGTGGAGGAGAGAATCGGGATCGAAGGGGCCGAGGCCCTTGAATACGGCAATATAATACTGCCCGATGCCCAGAACGGGAGGGGCCCTATGTATTGCTGTCTACTTAGGAAGGCATAATGAGCAGAGTAGCGATAGCAAGGCAGGCAAAGTACGAAGAGAGCGGCATCAGGAATGCGATGCTCAGCATAATAGCCAATTCGGATTTCCCGGACTGCAGGGGAAAGTCAGTGCTGATCAAGCCGAATATACTCTCGGACTCAGAGCCGGGAAGGCATATAACAACGAACCCCATGTGCGTATCAGTGCTGATAGACATACTCAGGGAGAAGGGCGCAGGGAGGATCGTGATCGGCGATTCGCCGGGAATGGCAGCAGCTGGCTTCAGGCCTGTCAGATCCGGCTTCCAGGCCCTTGTCGATGAAAAGGGCGTAGAGTGGGCAGACTTCGTGAAGGAGAGCAGGACCCATGAGGTATGGAAGGGAATACGCCTTCCTATGGCCAAGGCAATCGATGAATCCGATGTGGTCATCTCCTTTGCCAAGTTCAAGACGCACCAGCTTATGTACGCCACCGGAGCTGTCAAGAACATGTTCGGCCTGGTTCCGGGACTGAACAAGAGCCCTCAGCACCTGAAGGCAAGGTCTCCTGAGAATTTTGCCCAGCTGATTACGTCCATTGCGCTTGAGAGGAAGATGGATTACGCATTCATAGACGCTATCATAGGAATGGAAGGACCGGGACCGGCAAACGGAACGCCAAGGGCAGTAGGGCTTCTGATGGGATCTGATAATCCTTTTGCGCTCGACAGGGCTGAGGCAGTGATAATGGGATACAGCCCGAAGGATGTTCCTATAGTCGCGCTTGCGATGAAGGAGAAGAGAGCAGATGCGGAGTATACGCTTCTCGATGCAGAGGACCTTGCGATAGAGGACTATAGGAGGATCGAGGTAAAGAGGAAGGGACTCTTCTCATCCCTCATACTGCCCTTCTTCACAAGGAGCGCAGACAGAAGGAAGGCAAGGAAGCGCACAGCTCCTTCATTCAGAAGCGATAGGTGCAGGAGGTGCAGGAAATGCATCGAGATCTGCCCTGCCAAGGCTTTGAGGCTCGAGGACGGCAGGGTCGAGATCGACACGGAGAGCTGTATCAGATGCTACTGCTGCCATGAGATGTGCCCGTTCGATGCAATCGTGATATCCTGATCACCAAATATATATGATTTATATAACTAATATATTGTAATATATGTTTTTAATATAATTTAGCTATATTAATGATTAAGATACTACCCTGTTTCTTGATTATTGACGAGCACATCTGATTATGAGACCTTATGCGGGTATGAAAATCGATCTCAGCAAAGAGCTCAACCCAGAGCAGGCACGTGCCGCAGAAAAGATAGAAGGTCCAGAGCTGATCATAGCAGGAGCCGGATCAGGAAAGACAAGGATGATCACTTACCGCATTGCCCATATGCTTGATGAAGGCATAAGGAGCAGGAACATCCTTGCCCTCACCTTCACTAACAAGGCTGCGCGTGAGATGAAGGAGAGGATACAGGGCCTTCTCGGGAAGGCCGCGTCGGATCTGACGGCTACGACATTCCACTCCTTCGGGCTAGGGATCCTTAAGCAGTACATACAGCACCTCGGATACCATAACGACTTCACGATCTACGATGAGAACGACAACCAGGCCCTGCTGAAGAACTGCATAGTCACATGCGGTTACCAGATACCGGATTACGATACGTACTCGCTGCTTCACACCTTCTCAGACGTGAAGACCGGACGCGCAAGCATAGATATGGATAACAGCGCGGTCGGGCAGATCTACAAGGAATGGATACTGACCCAGAAGGCATACAATGTAGTAGACTTCGATGACCTCATACTCCTCCCTATAAGGATCTTCGAGAAGAAGCCCTTTGTGCTAGCCGAGGTGCAGGATAGATTCAGGTATATCATGGTCGATGAGTTCCAGGACACTTCCCTGCTCCAGTACAGGATGGTATCGATGATAGCGGAGAAGTACAGGAACATCGCTGTCGTAGGCGACGACGACCAGTCGATATACTCCTGGAGGGGTGCGAATTACAGGAACATAGAGCAGTTTGAAGAGGATTTCCCGGAGCGGGAGGAATTCAAGCTCGAGAGGAACTACAGATCCACAGGAAACATCCTCACTGCTGCCAACAGCCTGATCGTCCATAACAAGGAAAGGAAGGCGAAGAAGCTATGGACAGAGGTGGGAAGCGGCTCGGCCATTTCCATCAAGGGGCATAAGACAAACGAGAAGGAAGCCTACTGGATCGGCATGCAGATAAAGCAGGATATAAAGCAGAGGGATATCAACTACTCAGACATAGGAGTGCTTGTAAGGACCAATTCGCTTATATCGGACCTTGAGAACACATTCACCGAACAGGGAATCCCTACAAGGATCTCGGGCGGAAAGAGCTTCTTCGACAGGCGCGAGATCAGGGATGTGCTCTGCTATCTGAAGGTGCTTGTGAACCGCAATGACGATGTATCGCTTCTGAGGATCATAAACACGCCTAGGCGCGGAATAGGAAGGACCACCATCGAGAAGCTCAGGAAGACAGCAGATGATGGTTTTCTGAGCCTGTATGATGCGATGGAGAGGCTTTCAGCCTCCCCTGACATCCAGACCCGAACAAGGGATAGCCTCAGGCGCTTTCTGGAATTCATCAGGACATGGACTGGAAAGGGATCCACTGCGCCTGGAAGAGAACTGATCATGAGCCTTGTATCGGAGATAGGATACAGGGGGATGCTTGAGGAGGAGTTCCCTGAGAGCCCAAAGACAGTGGATTACAAGATGCATGGCATCGAGATCCTCCAGTCAAGGCTCAATAGATACCTTGAGAGGAACCCTGACTCATCCCTGCGCGATTACGTGAATGCCGTATCAGTCATAGGCGATGAGAATGATGACAGCGAAAACAAGGTGAATCTGATGACAATGCATGCCTCGAAGGGCCTTGAGTTCAGGATAGTCTATCTATCGGGGATAGAGGATAATATCATCCCGTCATCCAGGGCCCTTGAGGAGAATCCAGGGAACATCGACGAGGAAAGAAGGCTCTTCTATGTCGCGATAACCAGGGCCCGCGAGCGCCTTGTCATCAACTACTCCGAAAGAAGAACCAATCGCATGGGAGAGGAGAAATCAGCGCTGCCATCGAGGTTCCTTGAGGAAATACCCTCGGAGCTCTTCAAGAATGAGGAAAAAAGCCCCGAGCAGCTCAAGAAGGAGCAGCTCGAGGCTCTCAGGAAGCTTCTTAGGCGCAATCAGGCCTGAAGGAGCATGTCGTTTTCCCTGATCCAGCCCTTCTTCCTCATCAGCTCCGAGAAAAGAAGGGAAAGCAGTGCAGGGAGAATGAAGTGAACAAGAAGCACCTGGTACCAGCATCCTGGACCCATTACCGCAAATGCATTGAACTGCCCGACTAGTCCTGAGGTTCCCATTCCTGCGCCTGATGCGTTGTTGGTCATCTTGAATACGCATGTGGAAACAGGACCTGTGATAGCAGAGGCAAGCGTAGGAGGAATCCAGATCTTCCAGTTCTTCCAGATATTCGGTATCTGGAGCATAGAGGTTCCCAGGCCCTGGCTGATCAGTCCCCCTATCCTGTTCTCCCTGTAGGATGAAACTGCAAATCCGATCATCTGTGCAGCGCATCCTGCGCATGCCGCTCCTGCTGCAAGCCCGGAAAGCCCGAGGGAGATGCATATAGCGGCAGATGATATAGGAAGCGTGAGGACCATGCCCACGACAACAGATACCAGTATTCCCATAGGAAGAGGATAAAGCGTCGTAAGCTTGTTTATCAGGGCGCCTATAGCATTCATCAGCGCACTGACTGCAGGAGAGACAAATACTCCGACAAGCGAACCGATGATGATAGTAACCATAGGAACGAGTATTATATCGACCTTTGTCTTTCCGGATATCCACTTGCCGGCAAGCGCACCGCAGAGAGCCGCGATGCAGGCCCCGAGCGGCTCGCCAAGGCTGATTCCCGCAAAGACAGCACCTTCTGCGAGCTTTATCGTACCTGCTCCCACTGCTCCGACAGCAGCAGATGCGAATAGAGCGAGATTAGGCGCCTTCAGGGCGGAAGCAACTCCGATTCCGATCGCTGGCCCTGTAAGGTACTGCGCAACCTGGCCTATGTTCTCAAGAAGACCTATTCCTGCGTAATGCCCGATCTGCTTGATGATCAGACCGATGATCAGGGATGAGAACAGTCCCTGTGCCATTCCATTGAGGATCCTGACAGTATAATCCCCAATCTGCCTGAAAGAAATCTTTTCAGCCATTAAAACCTCATAAGGATGTCAATTGGATTTCGGATAGCAGACACATTTTAAGGGTATCTTAAACTGAGGCCTCCGTCTGCAATATGAACTAAAACTGAAATCATGTCAACCAAACCATGATTGCGGCATGCAGACAAATATATAAATTAAGTATTTTGATATAGATATAATATTTTTATTATATATTTAATATTATTTTTTAATATATTAGATTATTGAAAAAAATATGGCTTTGATATCAGAACAAAGCCATATATATCATAATGCTGAATAATAGCAATCAGTTATCGCTGTACTTCTTGTAGAATTCCCTTAAGGCGAACCTTACGCCTGCCGCCCAGCCAAGGCCCATGTCGGCAAAGAGTTCCTCAAGCTCATCCTTGAAGCTAGGCTCGATAGAGAAAGTCGTGAGTATCTTCTTCTCCTTGTTAGAGAATACCTGCTTGGCCTTCTGCCCGCTCAGGCTCTCGTTCCTGTTATCTTCCTTACCTTCTATTTTCTTCAATGCCATACTGCAAACCTCTTTTTACTATATTTTACTTCCAGATCGATCCCGATAACTCTGCTATTGCCTGGCTGGTTGCGCTCTTAAGCCCCCTGCCGCGTACCTTATAAAGCTGAGGAACCCTGCTTGCTTCCTGTGCTTTCCTGAATAACGGATCAACGGGAATCCTGTATACAGAGAACCTTCCTGATGACCGTGCAGCCTCGAAGATATCACGATGCTGCCTTATTCTCTCATCATATGAGTTGATTATTATCCTCTGATGCCTGATGTTCACTCTCATGTTCTTCTTGAGCTTAGCAAGCTCTGCAATGAAGATCTCAAGTCCATCAAGAGAAAACACCTCAGGAGTCATCGGCGTGATTATCTCATCGCTTGCAATCAGCGCAGACCTCTCCAGTCTGCCAAGTCCAGGCGAAAGATCCAGGATAATATGCTCATACTCCTCTGATGCCTGATGAATGAGGTCCTGAATGACATAAGGCTCATCAACCAAGGAAGTCTCGCTGTAGGACTTCAGGGTTCCATTGATGCCGAATGTCGGAAGAATGAATAATCCTTCGAGCGAAGGAACAGGAACAACCGCACTATCTAGATAGCACTTTCCTTGCAGGACATCCGAGAGCTCGTATCTGGGTGGTTCAGTAAGAAACCATGAAGAAATATTCCCCTGCGGATCGCAATCGATTATCAATGTCTTATAGCCATCGATAGCAGATTGGCATGCAAGAGTACCGGAAATAGTGGTTTTTCCTACTCCTCCTTTCTGCAGATGAAAAGCAATAGCCTTTGACATTGATCCTCCGAACGTATTAATTATAAGACACAGTATACAAAACTACAATAAACATTAAGAAAAAAAAGATTTTACTATCAATCATGTAGGTAAACTATTTGTTTTTATAAATTATAATATTATTTCAATATTAAAAATCAAACTGTTTTATAGCTTTCCAATATATATTTACTATTAATAAATAACTTTCAATCCTAAATAAGAATATAAATATGTTCAACCGATCTTCAGTTAGAAATTCTTCAGCATCTTCAACATG
>JAXFQZ010000093.1:0-3710 GCA_034178685.1 Candidatus Ornithospirochaeta sp.
CTCTATCGAAGAAGAGAGGGCAAGCTTCTCTGCTTCCCGGTTCACGATTCTTTCGCTGAATCCCTCTGTCCTTATTCCCCTGAGCCTGAGAAGCAGCATCGGGTCGTCATCGAGCTTCCTTCCTATTGCATAGAGCACAGCTGCGACATGCTTGCATAGCACAGCCCAGTCAGGACATGAGCATGAGAAAGACATCTCACGGACTCCTGGGAATAGATTCAGCTTCGGGGAAGTGAAGTACTCCTTGAAAGAATCAGGGAAACGGCCTTCCAGAAAGTCCTCTATGGACTCGAAGCTGTTCTCGCACCTCTTCTCGAATTCCTCTATCTCGCTATCGGAGAAGGGCTTGATCTGGATCTGGACCTTGTATGGCTTAGCCCTGGAGCCCTGGACAAGCGCAGATATCATCCCGTAATCGATTTTCAGGTCTATTACGCATCCGCTTCTTGCATAGCTTCTGCCCCGAGGCAGCCTGTTGTCGAAGTCCGCATAGCGGTCGATGTTGCTGCACCATGCCTTTCCCCACCATGAATCTGAAATATTCCTTCCTTCTATGACTACAGGCTCCAATACGGCCTTCCCTGTTTTCCTTTTCATCGCATCTTCCTCGTAAAGCGCATTGCATCAAGAAGCTCCCTAGGCGATAGCTTTCCGGTGATCTCCCCTGAGATATCACCAAGCACCGACTGGGCAAGCTCCTTCTTTTCATCAAGAATCTCGCTGATCTTCTCCTCGATTGTATCCTCTGCGACGAACTTATATACTGCCACAGGGTTTCTCTGCCCGATCCTGTATGCCCTGTCTGTTGCCTGGTTCTCGACAGCAGGGTTCCACCATCTGTCGAAGTGGATCACGTTAGAGGCTTCTGTGAGAGTCAGTCCCGTCCCGCCTGCCTTAAGGGATATCACAAGAAACGGGATCTCTCCTCTCTGGAATGATTCTACTATCCCTGTCCTCTTCTCCGGAGGAGTCTTCCCGTCAATCGAGGCACCCTCCTGACCGAATACAGGTGATAGGAGCTTCAGAAGGTGCGGGATAATAGTCCTGAACTGAGTGAAAACCAGGACCTTCTCCCTGTTCTCATGTATTGTAGTGCAGATATCCTTAAGGAGAATGAACTTCCCGCTCCTTCTTTCATCATAGGACTCATCGCCTAGGTACTGCGAAGGATGGTTGACGATCATCTTCAGCTTCATAAGGGTTGCGGCTGCAAGCGTGAGGGCATTCGCGCCTTCCCTCTCCTTGTCCTCCAGTGCTTTCTCGTATTCGTCGACTGCGTTGTTGTAAAGTATGCGCTGCTCGCTGGTCATAGTGACCATGATATCGCTTTCAGCCTTCTCAGGAAGATCGCTTATGATCGCCTTATCTGTCTTCAGACGCCGTAGTATGAATGGGCTTACAGCCTTCCTGAGGCTTTCCATCTTCGATCCTTCGATTCCATCAGCAAAGCCTGCAAACGCCTTCTCGCTCCCAAGAAGGCCGGGTGAGAGGAAGTCGAAGATCGACCATAGGTTCATCAGCGAGTTCTCTATAGGAGTTCCTGTCATTGCAACCGACAGCTTCCGCTTCAGGGCCTTGATGGACTTCGTCTGCTTTGTGTTCCTGTTCTTGATGTTCTGAGCCTCATCCAGTATGACAATATCCCAATCGCCGTTCTGAAGGGCTTCGCTTGTGGGTATGCTCTGGTAGGTGACAATCGTAAGGAAGCTGAAATCCTTCTTCTTCGCATCCTTCCCATGCCTTATGGATAATGGCATGCCAGGAGCGAATCTCATGCACTCCCTTCCCCAGTTGCCTAATAGGGATGCAGGTACTATCAGCAGGACCTTCGCATCAGGGTGCAGGGACCGTACCTGCTCAAGGAATGCAATCATCTCGACTGTCTTTCCTAGTCCCATGTCATCTGCAAGAAGGGGACCAAGGGATAGCCTTGAGATGCCCATAAGCCACTTAAAGCCATCCCTCTGGTATGGCCTCAGGCTCCCCTTGAAGGATTCTGGGGGATTCTCCGGAAGAGATGAGGATAGGGCTTCCTTTATTGCCTTGCTTATATCAAACGATACTGGGTAATCACGCTCCTCTATACCCGAGGAGAGAGTAATCGCATCAGATAGCCCTATCTCCTTATTCCTGATATCCTCATAATCCTCTAACAGCCTTCCAAGCCCTTCCTTGTCTACTTCGATCCATTTTCCCTTTATAAAAGCAAGGCCTTCCGTCCTTGAGAGAATCTCCTCGATTTCATCCTCTGAAAGCTCAACGCCCTGCCAGACCATCTTAGGCCTGAATGATGTGATCGAAGAACCCACACCGCTTCCTTGGTCCGGTGCCAATTCTATTGAAGAGCTTCTCTTCCTCTTCTTCCACCATGCAGGGATCCTTGTGACGATCCCCGCTTCCTCGAATAGGGGGACATCGCTGAGAAAAGCATATGCTTCCTCCTTCGATACCAGAAGAGGCGAGAAGATCTCACCGCTTTCAAGCCATCCTGCTATCAGATGGCTCTTTGCTGCTGCCTTCTTTATAGACGAGATAAGGATTGCAAGCTTATCTACAGAGGATGCGTATTCCTTTAGAGCATACTTCAGAGGAAAATGGCATACCCTTCCTCCCTCGATTGCTGTGGAGTAGGTTGCCATGAATGCAAATGGAGCTTCTTCCTTCCTGCTCTCAAGCAGGTTGAAGAAGATCCTCGAAGGAAGCCTGAAGCGGCCTGAGAAGGATGCGAAGTAGGCTTCGACTGTGGATGGATATGATGCGATATCGCTTCTGAAGAAGCCAAGGTATCTATCGAATACCGATAGTATCCATTCTTCGGTTATGTTCTGGCTTCCAAGGATGAATGGCGAGTCCGATACAAGCTCTCCGGTCTCGATAGGATCGTATGAGACTGAGGCTCTCTCCCTTTCAAGCTCAAGCGAAGGTGTCCTCTCAAGCTGGAAGAAGAAGCTCTCTGTGATCCTCCTTATGTAATCAAGGGAAGGAGAAGAGTCCTTCAGGCTCCCTTCGAGAACGCTGTCATACATCCCTCTATACTGGTCAGGGAAGAACCTATTGTTTCTTTCAGGCAGAAAATCAGGCCTGAATCCATCGTGTGTGATGATAAACTCCAGTGGGCTTCTCTTTGGCATGCTCTGATTCTACTATCCTGAAATCCATTTTGGTAGATGGATAGGAGATGTGTTCCTCATATTCATTGAATCAATGCACATTCTGATCCGTAATTCTCTTGCGGATGGCCATGCACTCTGATTATTGCAGATATTTGCTGAAAACAAGATGGATAATGTCTTGAAAAAATACAACGGGGGGGGGTATTCTCAAAGAGGGGCTGATTTGCATTGGATTCTGTGTGCCAGCTGGGGCACTTCAAGAATCTGCACTATAGAAAAGCATCCTGAAGCATTGGAGGGGGTCGATGAAGAGGGTGGTCCTTACAGCATTGGTTTTGCTCATGCCGTTCTTTATGTATGCATCCACAGGCACTGAAGTGCTCCTTGAATGGGATGGCCCTGAAGGGGCTTCGCATTACAGATGGTCGGTTCCCGGAGGCGAATGGAATGAGGCAGGCCCTGACGGAGTGGCCGTTCCATACGAAAACGGCTCCACGTCATCATACAGGGTTCAGGCATCATCGGACGGCATCTCATGGTCCGATGACCACACCGTTATAATATCCCCGGATAGCTCCAAGACGATTGCATGGACAT
>JAXFQZ010000061.1:0-13653 GCA_034178685.1 Candidatus Ornithospirochaeta sp.
TCGCCATCAAGGCGGAAGGCAATTGCTGCCGAAGCTGCAATGTAAAGAAGGAAGAGAACAGGGACAACATGGATGCTCAGCTTTCCCAGGACAAGCGCTGCGATCATGATGGCAAAGTACAGCAGTGTCCCGATTGCCTTACCTTTCTTCAGGCCCGGGTTCTCCTCGATCAGCCTTGAAGAGAGAGGAATGAACATAGCGCGCATAGGTGAAAGCCCTATGCCTACAAAGAGGGCGCTTACTGCAAGAAGGGGCCTGCAAAACGCAGATAGCACCATCAGCAGGGAGCCTATAAGGGCAATGACAAGGCCATTTCTCAGGATCCTGTATGGATTTGCTATCTCGCCAAATCCCCTGAGCGCTATAAGGCATGCCCTCTCGATGGAGTACAGGATGACAACAGGGATGAAGAAGCTCACAGAGCCTCCCTGTCCGGAGATGAGGGATGAGTATACCATGAACGGAAGCAGCGTATAGCTTTCGGATAGGCTTGAGAGAATACCCAGTCCCACGGGGCCCATTGTCTTTTTTCCGCTCTCCATCGGCTTCCTCCTCTGCACGGAAAAGAATCCATCCTTTCTAGGATTCTACGTTATCGGGAAAGAGCCGTCAATTTAATGCCGGTGCTTTTGCTGCTACCTCCCATTGTCCTTGTACAGCATGCCGTTTGTGGACTCAGCCCAGCTGTACTGCGTCATGTACTCACCCATGTATGCATTGCCCTCGGTCTTCCCATTGCACCAGTCATAGTAGTCGCACTGTATCTTAGAGGGGATTATCCCTATCCTCCCACGCTGCTGGATAAGCACATCGGAAAGCCCTTTCTCAGCAAAGGTATCCACCAGGTCCTTCCTAAGGCTCCTTAGGTATGCAGAATGGTCATCGTTATCGAAAAGCGCTGCGATGATCTCCCCATTGCTGCATAACGCGCCCTTTCTGTCCACGATATATGCAAACAGCTCCTTGGTCTTGCTGTACTTGAATCTTGCAGGAATACCATCAAAATAGACCTCGAAGTTCCCGAAGCAGCTAACGCTGATGCGCTTTTTGCTCTCAGGAGGATATCGGAGGTTCCCAAGCTCCTTCCTGACCTTCTCCTCTGTTATCGGCTTGAGGATATACCCCGATGCGTGCATATCGAAGGCATCAGCCCTGTATTCTGCATATCCAGTGGTGAACACGATATTGACCTTGCTGTTTCCATCCGTGAGGATCCTTGCAAGCTCCACTCCGTTCATCCCGCTCATCTCGACATCCAGGAATGCGCAGTCAATCGGATTGTCCTTTATGTAGTCTATTGCATCCTCAGCATACTTAAAGCCTTTAATGCATGCATCTGGAACGCACTTCCTGATAATAGACATAATGTTCTCAAGAGCCAGATCCTCATCATCAAGCGCTATTATCCTCATTTGCTGTTCTCCTTTGGAATCGTCACTACGCTGACAGTGCCTTCTCCGACGTGGCTCTCAATGGAAAGGCTTCCGCCTGTCATGCTTTCAACCCTTTCCCTGACGTTCCTGATCCCAATATGGACCTTGCCATCATCCTTATAGCAATCAAAGCCAACGCCTGTATCGCTGACGGACATGACGAATGCATCATCGGTCTCGTATGTGCTGATCCTGACAACCCCACCTCCGCGCTTCTTGGAAACACCATGCTTGACTGCATTCTCAACCAGAGGCTGCAGAGAAAGAGGAGGACAGAAGAACGACGATGCGGAAATATCATACTCAATGCGGAGATTGGAGAACCTGATCTTCTCAAGCTCCAGGTATGTGCGTACATGGCTCAGCTCCTCCTCAATTGGAACGAGCCTGTTTTTCTCGATCGATTCCATGTTGTTCCTGAGGTAATCAGAGAAGAAGCTGATGGCAATCTGTGCCCTATCAGGGTCCTTTGAGCATAGATAATATATGGAATTAAGCACATTGTATAGAAAATGGGGCCTCATCTGGCTTAATGCTATCGATATCCTGCTATCGGCAAGGCGCTTCTCGCTCTCCTGCAGCTGTATCTCCTTCTCCGATAGCTGCCTGACAGTCTCGCCATAGAATACAATCAGGAGAAGAATAAGCGAAAGCGACGTTGCAAGGTACTGCGGAGTCGGTACCCAGAACGGAATGAAGATAATAGAGAGCAAAGGCAGGACAGAGAATGAAAGAAGCGAAATATATGACTTCCATGCCATCTTCTTCCTGTAGAAGATAACTGTCAGGAACTCAATCAGAAGCGTTGCGATATCGAAGATGCTTACGATCCAGTATAGACTGCCATCGATGTAGTCTCCGGTCTCTGTGAAAGAGAATAGAATGCCATTGAACAGGGAGATCACCACCATGATGAAGAATACGCTGTTGATTGCGGCGAATACATGCGCAACCACCATCGATACACGCTGATGCTCCCCGATATAGGAAATGACACAGTACAGGAAGAGAGTATTCAAGACTGCGCCGAGTCCGAATGAGAGAAAAGCACCTGCCTTCATAAGCGTGATCTTATCAGGGTTTCCTGTCCAGACCCAGATCAGCGTCTCTCCAGCTACAACCAGTATGAAAGATACAATCATAGCGAAGAAGCATCTCATATACGTGTAATTCCTATGGCTGCTTGCAACCCACGCACCTATGAGAAGGATAATATTCACCATTTCGGCAAAGATGAGAAGCCCTACATTAAGCTCCCTCAGGTAATAGAACCCAGACATCAGATCTCCTTGGATACATGCTGATTTAATATACCCGATTCCATATCATCATTCAGTATAATAAACCCGGCATCATGCGACACCGGGCATAGGATGCAGATTATTACTTGCTGACCTTGATGTATGCAGGATTGTCATTTGTTGTAAGGACCTTGTCGCCCTGCTCGATCTTCAGAAGATAGAAGCCGCCAGGTCCTCCTACGAAATCTGAGGCTGGCTTTGGCGCAAACAGCTCGCTCTTGTTTGCGTCCGTAATCTCAGTCCATTCAGTCCATGAAGAAGTGGCATCATAACTATTCGCCGGTATCTCTTTGCAGTATTTGCTGATATATACCTTATAGTCAGGATCCAGTATTGCATCGCCATTGCTGAACTTGATGACATCGTTCTTTCCGATAATGGTATTACCATCCTTGAATCTTCTGAAAACAGTGCCTCTGAATACGTACTGCGAAGAAGAGGACTTTGAGCAATATGCTGCATTCCTGAAATCTTTGGTGATACCATCAGTAGCGACTGTTATCGCGGTCTCCGCCGAATCGTATTCATCCTCTCCGGATACCACAATCAATCCAGCCATATTCATACCGCTCCGGTATTTTTCACTAATAGGCGCATTGCCGGTGACGTCGATTATCGAGATTATTCCAGGGTTTTCAATATCATCGACAAGATAATAGAATGCGCCCACTGCATCGGAAGCCGAGTTAGTCAGTCCTATTCTGCCATCGCTTGACTTATAACAGTATCTGTATGAGAAATCGTTCCTCTGGACCAATGCACCTGCTGCGTACTTTTCACGAGCCGGCTTGAAATCATAGATTTTGCCTGGCTCATATACCTGAAATTCCATTTCATCTGTTGTGAATCCTTCAGCTGAGTACTTCACCTTGTATTTGGAGCCCTTATTGAACACGATCTTTCCCGTTGAAGTATCGATGTATCCCGCTTTTTCAGCATTCTTCCAGGAAGCTTCTTCCTCTACATATACATAGATATCAGCCTTGATTGATGAAGGATATCTGTATGTTCCATTCGAAAGCTCTACAGTGACTTCGGCAAGGTACTTCTCGGAACCATTTCTGTATGCAGCATCATATGAATAATCTGGATCGGCAAAGACATAGCCAACATTGCTGACTGCCAGTCCTATAGCACGCGAGTTCTGTGAATTGTTCGAGCATGATGCAATCAGAATGACTGAAAGCAGAGCCAGTAGGATCTTCTTCATTTTATTCTCCTTTGATGATAAACAATCACTCATCGGAAATAAGAATAATGAGTGACTGTTGCAGAAGCGTTGTATACAGAATAGCATCACACTACCCTGATTCTTCGACAATAGCCCCTATTCTAAACCTAAAGAAAAAAAAATTAAAGCGAAAGCGGGAAATCAGGCTATCGATCATGTCCAATAAACATACAAAAATATTTTTTTTAAGCTTATGATGATGAATGTGACAACTCTCCCGCCTAAAGACGGGAATATTCCCGCATGGATTTTATAAACCTGCATATTGCATAATACGAACAATAATCATTATTCCACTCCATGGGAATGCGCATTGTCATGATACGATGATCCTGTCCTATATGTAATTGCATTCAAAACAAATACTTACAAAGGCAGTTCCGGATAATGGGGGGGGTGACCAATGACATGCGAAATCCTAAGGGATCTCAAGCATCTGTACCAGAAGGCAAACGCTGACAGCGTCAGCTGCAACTATTTCGACATAAGAAGGAAAGGGGAATGGAACCCCAGCCTGGAAACGCTGCAGAGGATACTCGATTCAGTCGGGATTGACTTCTTCAGCTTCTTCAGTGCTGTGGAGAATGACATGGATATAGAAAAATGCGTAGGGACCTCAAAAGGATACAGATACAGCAAGAGGCTTGTATTCAAGGCGTTTCTCTCCATCATGGAGGAGAAGGGAATCTCAAAGCTTGCTCTGGCAAGGCTGATGGAGAAGGATCCATCCGCTGTATGCAGGTACTTCAGGGACAATGACTACAGGTCCGTCACCATGGCTTATATCGAGGATGTATGCAAAGCGCTTGACATAAGCGTCTCAGCGCTTATTGCAAGATACGATGGGCTTTTCAACGAAAGCAAGCAGGACAGAAGCCGTTTCCTGTACTTTTGAATATCAAAGATATTCAACAATCTTGCACTTTACCGCAACATCATGGACAATAAGTTCATGAATACACTGACTAACCCGGTACTGCGGGGCTTCTATCCAGATCCATCGGTATGCTGCAAGGGAAAGGACTACTACCTTGTGACATCGACATTCGAATTCTTCCCAGCTGTACCTGTGTTCCACTCAAGGGACCTGGCATCCTGGGAGCAGGTTGGCTTCTGCGTCAGCGAGCCCGGCATCATTGACCTGAATGGAGCCAGGCCAGGCAAGGGCATCTATGCGCCTACGATCAGATACAATCCATACGACGGCTACTTCTATATGATAACCGTTCTCTGCCATAACGACAGGTATGAGGACAACGAGATCTTCTACGTGAGGGCAAAGGATCCTTCGGGTCCATGGTCCGGCAAGTTCGTCGTCAGTGATGCAGAGGGAATAGACCCATCGCTCTTCTTCGAGGATGGGAAGGCATACTATGTCGGAAATCTCCGCCCCGACAAGGATCCATCCTCGATCCGCCGCTACATATGGATGGACGAGATAGACCTTGAGACAGGCAAGCTTGCAGGAAAGCGCACCATCCTCCTGAAAGATGGAGCCGTATATGGCGCGAAATGCCCTGAGGGACCTCATATCTACAGGTTCGGGGATTACTACTACCTGCTGATCGCAGAAGGCGGCACTGCCCTGAACCATGCGACATCGGTATTCAGATCCAGATCCATCTGGGGACCATACGAGAACAATCCACGCAATCCGATCCTTACGCACCGCAATCAGGCAAAGACATCGCGCTTCAACTCCATCGGGCATGCTGATATCTTCCAGGGACCTGACGGCAGCTTCTGGACATGCCTTCTGGGCGTCCGTCCATACTGCGATCCGGATCTGAGGAACATAGGAAGGGAGACATTCATCGCTCCTGTGATCTGGGAAGACGGGTGGCCTGTCTTCTGCCCGGATACAGGAAAGGTCGAGGAGACATACTCAATGCCATGGAAGACAAGAAGACTGCCTAAGCCTTCGTTCTCATCGTTCCGCTCAGGCAGCCTCGAGAGCTTCTGGCAAAGCCTCAGAACGCCATCCGAGCCTGTATACAGGCTTACGGGCAAGGGCCTTGAGCTCAGGATCAACAAGTACACGCTCCAGGACAACTACGCATCTGCATTCCTGGGAAGAAGGCAGCAGGAGGAAGTATTCGCGGCAGAGACAGCATTCGACTTCACCCCGCGCTCGGAGAAAGAGCAGGCTGGTGTAATAGTGATGCTCCATAACAAGGCCTACTATGCTCTGCAGAAGACAATCAGGAATGGAGAAGAGATCCTTGTTCTCTCAGATTACGAGAAGGAGATATACAGCAGGAAGGCACCTAAGGGGACTGTCAGAGTCCGCATGATGGCATCGGGGCTTGACTACTGGTTCGAGCTTGAGGCAAACGGGAAATGGAAGAGATTCGGACCAGTTCTGGATGGGCGCCAGCTCTCGAAGCTCGACAAGGGATTCACTGGAGTCCTTATGGGTCTCTATGGAACATCCAATGGGGAAGAGAGCGATAGCAAGGCGCTCTTCCACTACTTCAGCTATCAGGACTGGGAGTAATCAGAACTGCGATATCTTCAATCATATAAAAGAGATGCCCGGGATTCCGGGCATCTTCTTTCTTGATGGAATGCTATTCCTACTGATTATCCCCTGCGCATCATGCGAATGGGTTCTCTGTCCTGTACAGCACTCCCTTAGGCTGGTTGTACGACACATCCCCTACTCCAAGGTAATCGAAGAGCGTGAAGAGCGCCTTTCCGCAATGTGCGAAAGCAACTGCACCATGGTGAGGATAGTGCTTTCCGATCAGGACATGGCGGTAGAACCTTCCCATCTCAGGGATTGCGAATACTCCGATTCCTCCGAATGAGCGTGTTGCGACTGGAAGGACCTCTCCCTGTGCGATATATGCCTGCAGTTTGCCATCCTTGGCTCCATGGAGACGGAAGAACGTGATATTCCCCGGTGCGATATCGCCCTCAAGTGTTCCTCTTGTGAAGTCAGGGGTTCCGCCATTCTCAAGAAGCCTGTTCTGGATGAGCTGGAACTTGACTCCGCCATCACAGAGGCAGCAGAGAGGCGTGTTTCCGCAGTGGAAGCCCATGAATGTATCCGTTAGGCTATATGGATGCTTTCCCTTGATATCCTCATCGTAGATATCCTGAGGAACAGAGTTGTTGATATCAAGCAGCGTCACAGGCATTCCTGTCACGCATGCTCCGATGTACTCTGAGAGAGCTCCGTAGATATCGACCTCGCATGCTACAGGGATTCCGCGTGATGCAAGGCGGCTGTTGACGTAGCAGGGCTCGAATCCGAACTGCTCAGGGAATGCAGGCCAGCACTTGTCTGCGAATGCGACGTACTTCCTTGCGCCCCTGTTGTTCTCTGCCCAGTCAAGCAGCGTAAGCTCGAACTGTGCCATGCGGGGAAGAAGATCAGGGAACTGATTGCCCTTTCCGAGCTCCCTTGCCATATCCTCTACCACATCCTTGATCCTCGGGTCATCCTTGTGTGCCTTGTAGGAGACAAGGAGATCGAGCTCTGAGTTCTCCTGGACCTCCACTCCGATGTCATAGAGTCCCTTGATCGGGGCATTGCATGCGAAGAAGTCCTGAGGACGAGGTCCGAATGTGATGATCTTCAGGTTCTTAAGTCCGATGATTGCGCGTGCAACCGGAACGAACTCGCCGATCATCGATGCGATATCCGATGCTGTACCGACAGGATACTCAGGGATTATCCCCTTAAGTCCCCTGAGGTTGAGATTGTATGAGCAGTTGAGCATGCCGCAGAATGCATCGCCTCTGCCGTTGATCAGGTCCTTTCCCGATTCCTCAGCGGAAGCCACGAACATCACAGGGCCATCGAAGTACTTCGCGATGAGAGTCTCCGGTGTCTCAGGGCCGAAATTGCCAAGAAGAACGACCAATGCGTTGCAGCCATTGGCCTTCACATCCTCGACAGCCTTAAGCATATCGTTCTCGTTCTCGACTGTGACCTTGCACTCATAGAGTCCATCAACGAGCTTTGCGATTGCTTCTCTCCTTCTCTCTGAGAGGGATATGACGAAGCAGTCACGTGAGACTGCTATCATTCCGAGTTTTACATCTGGTATATTCCTGAACATATTGTTTCCTTCGATCTTATAGATCTTCCTTGATATCGATATTCTTTCCAATGAGCGCAACTGCTGCACCATTGCCGGCTTCCCTGGATTCCTCATGCGCATAGAGCCACTTGTTCGCAGCCCATAGCAGCCTGTCCTCAGAGCCCTTTGCCTCTATTTCCGGCTTTGCTTCGTTCGTTCCCTTCGGAAGGACGACTATGACCCTGAAAGGATCGGGAGCAGAGCATGGCGCATAGTGAAGCGTCGTCTCATAGACCCTTACCGGTGTATAAGGCGGAACGGTGACTGCTACAACCTTTCCTGTATCGAGAACGCCATCCTCCATATCGAAAACAGATGCCAATAGAAGGATGAACGGCTTTGAGGAGCAGTTGATCTCGCACCCTCTATGGTACTCGAGGCAGTTGAGCTTCGTGTTGTATCCATTGCAGTATCCGATCTGCACTGGCATGCCGCCGAAGACACGGTCCCTGAGATCCGTGAAGACAGGAAGGCTGTCAAGCCTTGCATCATCCGGGACATAGACCGTGCGGTCATCCGGACAGGGCGATATAGAGTCGAGCGTATCGCATAGCTCCTTCACATCAAGGCCATCGATAACGCATCCGTACTTCGAGAATTCCTTATCAAGCGCACTGATTGTCCTGATTCCCATAATCACTCCTTCACGCTTCCTGCTGTCATACCTTCAAAGAAGAGATTCTGGAAGAAGAGGAATGCGATGATAAGAGGTATTGAAGCAAGAAGCGAAGCTGCCATCATCTCATTCCAGTTGATCTTGGTATCCTCGATCATCTGCCCGATTCCGATGGATACTGTCTTCATATTCGCGGTATTCGTGAGCACCAGTGCGAACTGGAACTCATTCCAGCTGTTGATGAAAGCGTAGATAGCTGTTGAAGCAAGCCCTGGTATGCACAGCGGGAATACGATGCGGCAGAAGGTTCCCCAGCGTCCGAGCCCGTCGATCGATGCAGCCGCATCGAGATCCTTCGGGATTGTCTCGAAGTACGAGTACATCAGCCATGTGCATAGAGGCACCTGGAAGGAGATGTACACGATGATCAGTCCAAGGTGGGTATTGATCAGGCCGTACATCTTAAGGATCCTGAAGTATGGGATCAGCATGATAACCGATGGGAACATCTGCGTCAGGAGGACGAATCCCATGAAGCTTCCCTTTCCGCGGAAGTTGAATCTCGAGACTCCGAATCCCGCAAGCGTAGAGACTGCAAGGGTAAGGAGAGTGGATCCGATCACGACTATAAGGGAGTTCTTGAAGAATGTCCCGAAGTTATACTCGCTGATGACCGTCTTATATCCATCCAGTGTGAAGTTCCTCGGGAACAGCGTAGGAGGATTGAGGAAGGTCTCAGGCGTCGGCTTGAAGCTTGTGATGACCATCCAGTATACAGGCACAAGGACCATCAGAGCCCCGAGCAGGAGGAAGATCATCGCGAAAACCGGTTTCTTTGTTCTATGCTTTGCCATACCCTACTCCTTTGAGAGAACCTTCTTTGCCTTGCGCTGAAGAAGGGTCATCACGATGATGATAGCGAATACGATGACGGCACGTGCAGACGACTCTCCGAAGCGCATCGATTCGAATCCAGCCTTGTAGATATCGATGGATACGACCCTTGTTGCGTCGACAGGTCCGCCGTATGTCAGGTTCCAGATAAGCGTGAAGTGCTTGAAGCACCACATGAACTCAAGCATGATCGTAGTTGCGAAGACAGGGAGGATGCCAGGGAATGTGACATGGCAGAACTGCTGCCACTTATTGCATCCATCGAGCTCTGCGGCCTCATAGAGATCGGCAGGAATCGTCTGGAGCGCAGCAAGGAGCATGACCATGATGTATGGATAGCCCTTCCATATGCATACTACGATTACCGCCAGCATCGCAGTAGACTGCGAGCTCAGGAATTCAACAGGCTGCGAAATGAGATGCAGACTGGATAATATATAGTTGAAGAGGCCGAAATTAGCATTGTACAGCCACTTCCAGAGTAGTCCTATTACAACATCAGGGAAGAACCATGGCAGAACCAGGATCGTCCTGAAGAGAGTCCTGCATGGGATGTCCTTGCGGACAAGCGTAATCGAGAAGAAAAGCCCTAGGATGGCTCTTCCTGCGACAACGCAGACAGTGAAGAAGAGAGTGCGTAGGATCGAAGCATAGAACGAAGCGTCCTTGATCAGACGGCCGTAGTACTTCAGGCCAACGAACTTGAACTTATTGACCAGGTTGGTATCGAAGAGGCTGATCACCATACCATAGATAAGAGGATAGACGACCATAAGCGTGAGAACCAGGAATGCCGGCAGGATGAACACATAGCCGAGCCATGCCTGCTGGAGCTTATCAGGTCTTCTCTCGATCTTTTTCATAGTTAATTCCTTCTTTTTGGGATATTTCCGGCCCTTGGGAAAGGGCCGGAAGGGAAACGTTATTACGTGTTGTCAGCGATGATCTTGTTGATTTCCTTAGCTGCTGCCTGTACCTCAGCCTCGATATTGAGGGAAGGATCGGACATGATCTTCTGGTATGTTCTGCCAAGGACAGTCTTGACATCTGCATAGAATGGAGCAGCTGGAGCGAGGTTCATTGATGCAGCGCCTGCTACGAATCCCTGCATGAGAGGAGAATTGAGATACTCGGATTCGCTGTTAGCGTCCTTCATATCCGGCATACGTCCTGTTACCTCAACCCACTTGATTGAGTTTTCCTTGTTGGAGAGGAACTTAGCGAACTTCATAGCTGCGTCCTTGACCTTCGACTCTGGGTTGAGTGACCAGCCGAGGATGGAGACAGGTGTGTAGCTTGTCTTAGCTGATGGCATCTGAACGGAACCGACCTTGCCCTTGAGGTCAGGATTAGCTGCGAAGATCTTTCCAACTGCGTTCGAACCAGCGATGAGAAGACCGATCTGCTCCTGAGCGAAGAGGGATACGTTCTGGTTGAAGGAGTTCTCAAGTGCTCCTGGAGGTACTACGTTATCAACATTCTTGAGTCCGCAGAAATACTTGAAAGCCTCAACTGACTCAGGTGAGCCGATTTCTGTCTTCCATACGCCGTTCTCCTCATAGAGCTCCCTAGCGCCGAATGAGCGGAGGATCATAACGAATCTTGTCTCGCCAGAGTCATCTGCTGTTCCGATAAGTCCGAAGCCGTACTTTCCGTCACCTGTGAGAGCCTTAGCGACTTCCCTCATCTCCTCGAGTGTCTTTGGAGCCTTAAGTCCCTTTGCCTCAAGCCAGTCTGTCCTGTAGACAAGTGCGTTTGGAGCTGAATACCAAGGATACATAACGAGCTGTCCGTCGATCGTGCATCCCTCGCGTACAGCATCGAGGATGTTGTCGAGCTCTGCCTGGGACATGAATGGTGTCATGTCATCGCAGATGCCCATGTCATAGAGCTTACCGATTGTGTTCTCTGTGGAGATGAAGAGATCAGGAAGGGAACCAGCGGCTGCCAGTGTTGTGATCTTCTTGAGAGCGTTGTTGTTGTCTGTGTCCTCGATCTCGATCTTGATATCAGGATTTGCTGCTTCGAAAGCTGCGATGTATTCCTTAGCGAGAGGACCTTCCGGGTTCTGTGTCGTAGCTGTTGTCAGGATCCTGACTGTAACAGGTCCTGCTGTCTGCTGAGCTGGTGCTGCTGCTTCGTTTGCGCCATTAGCGAAAGCCATGGAGCATGCGAGAGCAAGAGCAAGTGCGCATACAAGAATCTTTCTCATTTTCTTTTCTCCTTTTTCCACGGATGGATATCCGTATGTTACTATTCTTCCGTGCACGTGCACGGTCCTAATTCGTCTAACACCATATACCCGTTTTATTCACTTGTCAAAGAAAATCGTAACTATTTTCAAAAAAAACCGGCACCTGAATGCAAAAAAATACCACGGTCCTCCCGTGGCGCATAAACTTCATTGCCTTTATCAGTCCTCATCTATGTTCTCTGCGATCTTTATCCTGCTTCTGGTGATCAGGTTATCGGGCCTGCCGGATCCATTGTTCATTATGTAATCGAAGAGCTTTGCAACAGCCGTGTGTCCCTGCAGGATCGGCTCCTGGCAGATCGTGAAGTCTATCACCCTCTCCTTCACGTACATCCTTGTGTCAGGTATGTCATCAAAGCATGCCAGGCGCAGCTTCCTTCCTGATTCCTTCACAGCCCTGCATATTCCCGATGCGCCAGCCGTTGCGCAGAAGATAGCGCTGATCTCGCTATGGTCATTGAGCATCTCCATTGTCTTTCTGTATGCTTCATCATCATCGTCATTGGTCTCCAGGATCTTCACCACATTGAATGGGACGCCATGGGCAGCAAGCCCATCGGCAAAGCCGTTGATCCTCTCCATATGGCCTGATACGTGAAAGGATCCTGTGAAGAAGAGCATATCCTGCTTCTCATGCGTGATCATGGAGAACATTCCGCTTGCGGTAAGCCCATCCTTGTAGTAATCGGGACCTACGTAGCAAATGGAATTGTCATATTCATTAGGGACATTGACAGAAACGATCGGAACACCTGGGAAAATCTCTGAGATCCTGTCCCTGATGGTATCGGAATTGAGAGTCGTCAGGCATAGGCCTGAGTAACCATGCCCTGCCATCTCCTCCAGCATAGCCATATGAACGCGCTCATCATATCCTTTTACCTGATGCACATCGACCGAGACATTGTAATCGGCAAGCTCCTTCTCAGCATCCCTGATACCCTTGATTATATCCTCGAAGAAGATGTTATCTATTCCTGGAAGCAGGCAGCCTATCCTGACAGCACGCTTCTGGGCCGCAAGGACCTTGCCTGCCCTGTTAGGAACGAATCTATGCTTCTGGGCAATCTCAAGGATGCGCTTCTCAACCTCAGGATTCACGCCTCCTCTATGATGCAGCGCCCTATCGACAGTTCCTCTTGAAACGCCAGCTTCAATTGCTATATCAGTCAGTTTCACAGCCATGCTATTAAGGCTATTTGCCTCAAGGCTGGAAGTCAAGAAAAATCGTGTACGTGCACGCAGATATGGAAAAGCATGCAGTTTTCGGTATCAATGCGCCCTATCATGCCTTCATTCGAAGGAAAAGCTGCATTCCGCAGAAGCCACCTTGAACCTAGGACAATGAGCCACGGAATCGCTCAGATGAAGCGTGCATGAGAATCAGGAATCCCAGATATATTCAAAGGCAAGGCTTATGAGGATCATGCCAGGCATTCTTTCCCTGCCTGGGAAAATACCCAATGAGGAGAAATGCATCCCGGTATGCAGTGAGGATTCCAGCAGCTTCTGGATCATGGGATTCTCATCCTGCCCTCACCGGCCCCTGTAGTGGCAGGAGCTCTGGCTTCAGGTAGGGCAAGGAAATGCTAAATTAATTAGCAGGAAAGCGCATCTATCATCCAGCCGCTTTCTATGCATATTGATGATATCCAGGAAGATGCTTCTTCTTAAGAATGCTTGCTTGTCCTGGTGGTGCAAAGCTTCATTCCTTGGTTTCGCAGGATGGATAATCGAAGAATCCTACTAAAACAGCTGCGTTGATTGCCTGAGATCTGGTATACTCTTCTGGCAGAGGCTGGATGATGAAGGAAATAAGAGTAAGCGCAGCAG
>JAXFQZ010000034.1:0-5939 GCA_034178685.1 Candidatus Ornithospirochaeta sp.
CTTGTAGGATACAGCGACGTCGCCGCCGATTCCAACGCCTGCATTGGAAACCTTGAAGTTATCGAGTCCGACATTCGCAAGGACGTCGAAGCTGCCCATTCCGAACTTCATTCCCACACCTGTGTTTGTACCGAGGTTGAGACCGAGTCCGAATGAACCGTCCTTTTCTGTTCCTTTTGTGCTATCTGCGAATACAGGAGATACGAGAAGAGCTGCCAGAAGGCAGATCAAGAGCGCTTTCTTTTTCATCTAAGCAATCCTACAGTGCTGATTATCCTAATGGAGTGTATCCAAGGTAATGGATTTCGGATAATTCTATAGAGATATTATATAGAGAATATGATTTATGTATAGGGAAATAAATCAAATGCTTCTTGTTTGCTTTCTTATTCCAAAACATGCGTTGAATATATATAATAGCGGAGCAAAGGAAGACATATGAGAACACTCTACTGCCTGAAGCCTGAAGAGCTTCAGAAGGAGCTTGGGCTTTCAAAGCCATTCCAGGCTCGCATCGTATACCAGAACCTCGTCAAGGGCATTGACAGCTTCTCGAAGATGACATCGCTTCCCAAGGATGAGAGGGCAAGGCTTGAGGAGGAATACCCATCAGTGCTTTCTTCACGCATAGAGGCTGTGAGCGAGAGCGAGAGCGCAGTCAAGCTCGCAATCAGGCTCCATGACGGTGCTGTGATCGAATGCGTAAGGCTCACCGATGGAGAGGGAAGGCACACAGCATGCCTCTCCAGCCAGGTCGGATGCGCAATGGGATGCGCTTTCTGCAAGACAGGCACGATGGGACTGACCAGGGATCTCGAAGCAGGAGAGATCATAGAGCAGCTCGTCCATCTTCTATCCCTAGGAGAGAGAATCAGCCACATAGTCTTCATGGGAATGGGAGAGCCTCTTGCCAACTTCCAGGAGGTTGCAAGGGCTTTGACGGAACTCCACAGCAGGGATGCATTCGACATCTCATACAGGAAGATCACCATTTCCACATGCGGCCTTGTACCCGGAATAAGGAGGCTTACGGAGCTTGATATCCCTGTGAAGCTCGCTGTCTCCCTTGTAAGCGCTGACGATGAGACAAGATCCAGGATCATGAAGGTCAACAGGGCCTTCCCGCTTTCAGAGCTGAAGGATGCGCTGATCTCATTCCAGCGCCATCAGGATAAGAGGATAACGCTCGAGTACTGCATGCTCTCAGGAGTGAACATGGACAAGGAGAGCGCAGAGAAGCTGAGGAAGTTCACCAAGGGCCTCGATGCCCTTGTCAACCTGATTCCATGGAATGCAATCGATGAGCTTGACTTCAGATCCCCATCTAAGGAGGAGATCAGGAGCTTCACCGATTGCCTAGACAGGCTTGGCGTTAACTATACGATCAGAAGATCGAAGGGAAGGAACATCAATGGTGCATGCGGGCAGCTTGCATCAGAGACAGTGAGAAGGAAATAGACGACGAAAGCCTCCGGATCGGAGGCTTTCACATTCAATAAGGCCTGCCCTATTTCTCAAGGACTGCCTTGATTCTCCTCACTCCAGCGGAAGAGGACTGCTCCTTCACGATCCTGAAGTGCCCCATATCGCCTGTATGAGTTACATGCGGTCCGCCGCATACTTCCTTGGAGAAGTCGCCGATCGAGTAGACAGTGACCTTCTCGCCGTACTTGGAATCGAACTGCGCTGCAGCACCGAGATCGCGTGCCTGCTCGAGAGTCATCGTCTCGCATACAACAGGAAGATCCTTTGCGATCTGCTCGTTTACAAGGTCCTCTACCTTCTTCAGCTCATCCTTGGTAAGTGCCTGAGGATGGTTGAAGTCGAACCTGAGGCGCTCAGCCGTGATATTCGAACCAAGCTGCTTGACATAGCCTCCAAGGACCTCGCAGAGGGCCTTGTGGAGAAGGTGAGTTGCAGTATGGAGGGCCGTTGTCTGCTCGCTGTGGTCTGCAAGACCGCCCTTGAACTGCTGCTCAGCACCTGCCCTGGAGATCTCCTGATGCTTCTCGAAGCATGTGTTGAAGCCCTCGGTATCGACATCGAAGCCATGCTCAGATGCAAGCTCCTTTGTCAGCTCGATAGGGAATCCGTATGTATCATAGAGCTTGAATGCAAGGCGTCCCGAGATCACCCTTGAGTTGCCCTTCATGAGGTTAGGAAGCATCTTCTCGAATTCCTTCTCGCCCTTCGTGAGAGTGAGGGAGAATTTCTCCTCTTCCTTCTTCAGCTCCTCAAGGATGAAATCCTTATGCTCTACAAGCTCAGGATATGGCTTTCCATAGAGATCAAGCACAACCAAGGCAAGGGAGGAGAGGAATGCATGGTCGATTCCGAGCTTCTTTCCATGCCTTACTGCACGTCTGATCAGACGGCGAAGGATATATCCCTGTCCGACATTCGATGGAGCAAGGCCCTTCTGGTCGCCAAGGATGAAGACAGAAGTCCTCACATGGTCGGAGATGATCCTGATCGAGATATCATCCTCCTCGTTGTCTCCGTACTTCCTGCCGCAGAGGCCCTCGATAGCGCGGATTATAGGCTGGAAGACCTCTGTCTCGTATACGCTCTTCTTGCCCTGGAGGACAGCGACTGTCCTCTCGATGCCCATTCCTGTATCGATGCACTTCCTGGCCATCTCATGGTAAGTCCCATCCTTCTCCTTCTTGTATCCCATGAATACATCGTTCCAGATCTCGAAGTACTTGCCGCACTTGCATCCTGGCTTGCAGTCAGGGCCGCAGCTTGGCCTTCCTGTATCATAGAACATCTCGGAGTCAGGGCCGCATGGACCTGTCTCTCCTGCAGGACCCCACCAGTTGTCCTCACGCGGCATGAAGTAGATATGGTCCTTGGCGATGCCAAGCTCCTCCCATCTAGCGGCTGCCTCCGTATCGCGGGGAACCTCATCGTCTCCCTCGAAGACTGTCACTGAGAGCTTCTCCACGGGGATCCCGAGAACCTTGGTGAGGAACTCAAAGCTGTATCCGATCATCTCATTCTTGAAATAATCGCCAAGCGACCAGTTGCCAAGCATCTCGAACATCGTCAGATGGTGCGGGTCGCCTACGCTCTCGATATCTCCGGTGCGGATGCACTTCTGATAGTCAGTGAGTCTCTTTCCTGCCGGATGCTCCTGTCCCAGGATGTAAGGGACAAGCGGATGCATGCCTGCTGTCGTAAAGAGCACAGTCGGGTCGTTCTCAGGAATAAGGGAAGCTCCTGAGATCTGCTTATGTCCTTTCGAAACGAAAAAATCGATATAAAGCTGTCTTAGCTGATCTGCTGTGATATCCTTCATTATCTAAATCCTTTTCCTCAATATCGTATTCATACATAGGCCATTGGTCAAGAAAACAGATCAGGTGCAAGGTCCCTCTCTGGCCTTCTTCTGCCATATAGCTTCCTGATATCCCCGCCCTTGCGGAAGACAAGCGCCTTATCCGCCCTCTTTGCGCACCATGTGTACTGGGGATTCCCGATGGCAGCGGACGGTATCATCACCTTGGCTCCTGCAGAGAGCGCAGGGTCTGCAATCGCCCATGACGGACCTCCATCCTTCTCCTCAGGAAGGAAAAGCGACCATGAAATGGATGCAATGAATCTGTTTCTCAGAACAACGTGCCATCTCTCGCTCTTCATGCTCGGCGGGAAAGGAGTGAGCATGAGGCCCTTCTCGTACAGCGATCCCATGAGAGGCAGAAGCTTCTCAGATGGGCATTTCGAGAGAAACGAGGAGCTTACTGCTATCGCCTTCCCTCCCAGCTTCAGCGCATAGGCAAGAGCCATTGCCGAAAGCCCCGGATCGAGGGGCGCAAGCACAGCCACATCGTCCTCGACAGCTGTCTCGACAGCCTTTGCCATATCGCTCTTGCCCTGCAATGATGCGCTTGGCATCCCAAGGAACGTGACATACTGCCCCTTCAGGAGGTCCAGATTCCCCGCATAGTAGATGTAATGCACGTGCGATGGGCAGTTGGTCCTCGGGAAGGCATTCGAGGACTCCCCTATCACTGAGAAGTCTATCCTCTCCCTGTCAAAGGAAGACCTGATCTCCCTCCATGCCTCCATCACATCCTCTTCCCTCCTGCCTGTGAGCTCCGCAACCCTCCTGGAGGAGTGGGGAAGATAATCCCCGGAGAGAAGGGAAAGCGCATAGTATGCCTTATCCCTGTCCCCGAGGATCGATGAGAGGACCTCATACGTCCTTATCTCATCATCACTGGACGCTCTGAACATGCCTTCTTGCCTCCAGGAGGATGGAGATGAACTCACAGTACGGCGTTGGAATACCGTGCTTCCTGCCCATCCTGCATACAGCTCCTGCGAAATACATGTTCTCAGTCTTCCTCTGCGCAAGAACATCCTGAAGCATCGAGGTCTTGCCATGGTCCTTGTGTGATGTGAATCTCCTGATCACGCCCTCGACATCATCCTGAGTAAGGGAAACGCCCTCAGCCAGCGCTACGCTCTGGACTTCTCTTGCGATCAGCCTGCACGCCCTAATGAAATCAAGGTTCTCGCTTATTGCCAGGTTATCGGCAAGGAGAATGGCCGAAAGGGTGTTGAAGCAGGTATTGAGCAGGAACTTCCACCACTTCTGGTGCTTGATATCCTCTGCGACCTTATGCCTCTGTCCCGATGCTGTGAAAAGCCGGCTGATCTCCTCAACCCTCTCCGTCCTTCTGTTATCTCCCTCAGCGAATACAATAAGGCCTCCATCTGAGAAGCATACGGTCTCAAGACCCGAATGGGTGCTTGAAAGATCCGTTATGAAGCCGTATAGGACCTTCTCGGCGCCGAACCTCTCTGCAAGCCTTCCCTCCGCCTCTATTCCATTGAGCAAAGGAAGGATGGCAGTCCTGCGTCCGATGAAAGGCGCAGCCTCATCCATAGCCTCATCAAGCTGGAAGTTCTTCACAGCGAAGATCACGAGATCAGCCTCATCGCCATCCTTGGGCTCAACAAGACTGAAATCAATCGTGTTTCCATTGACCACAAGGCCATTGCTGTAGCGTTCATGCCTGCTGTGATCGACAATCAATGCAAAATCGCAGTTGCCATAAAGCTTCCATGCTACCACGGAGCCTACTGCTCCTGCTCCAATCAATCTGACTTTCATAGACCCGATTCTATTAGGAAAAGGTTTTATCTTCAAGGTTTTGCAAGATAGGCGTCTCTGATTGTATAATACCGATCATGAACTATGTTTTCCTGATCATGCCATTGATTATCGCATACACCTTAGAACGATCGATTCCATACTGCCTCGAGCCGAATAGCGGCAGCAGAATAGCCAAAGGAGCATCCTTCATCTCCATCCTGATGATCTCATATCTTCCAGTGATTCCACGCTCGCTGATGTCATTCAGCCTGGCATACCTGCTATTCATCCTCTATGCCTTCATCTTCTACAGGGACAATGCGACGATAAAGATAGCATTCGGAACCATCTTCTTCTCCATAATCTCCATATGGTCCTTCATGTCAGTCTCCGCATCGATACGATTGAAGAGGTCATCGCTTTCGCCTGCCGTGCAGAATCTCATAGCATTTGCCTTTGCTGTTGTCTTCATAGCCTTCTTCATGTACCTAGGGCAGTACATAAGAAGGATGCAGTGCAGGAAGCATATCAAGGCATACTCCAGGAGGATGTGGATATACACATCGGTGCTGGCATTCTCCCCATTGCTTACAGAGTTCCTTCTCATGTACTTCTTCCCGAGAAGCGCATTGCTGTCCGCCTGCTTCTCACTTGCGGCTCTTGCAGTGACATCGGTTCTGTTTCCTCTGATCAACCAGCTGGGACGAAACGCAATGCTCCAGGAGGAGAATGCGAGGCTGAGCAGCAGGAACGACTACTATAAGGAGGTAGAGAACCAGCAGGAGCAGCTCAGGAAGATCAAGCATGACCTGATGAACCACTTCACGGTTGTCGC
>JAXFQZ010000067.1:0-4161 GCA_034178685.1 Candidatus Ornithospirochaeta sp.
TTCCCCTCCAGTCATACAACAATGGCGGGGATATCATAAACATGCTCCTTGTGCCTATCACAGCGCTCCTTGCGCTATCGATCTACAGGCAGAGGAAGAAGGTCATAGAGAACTTCCTTCCGATCCTTATCGGAACATTCATCGGATCCCTCACATCGGTTCTGATGATAATCCTTCTATGCAATCTCATGGGAATAGAGACCATGGTGAAGGTATCGCTTATTCCCAAGAGCGTAACAACGCCTATCGCTATAGCAATAAGCTCGAGCCTCGGAGGCATCCAGGGCATCACGATATTCTCCCTTGTCATGACAGGGCTCTTCGGGAATATGATGGCACCGCTCTTTGTGAGGATATTCAGGATCAAGGACCATACAGCCCAGGGAGTCGCAATCGGAACAGCCTCCCATGCGCTAGGAACCGTCAAGGCGCTCGAGATGGGAGAGGATATCGGAGCTATATCAGGGATAGCCCTATCCTTCTCAGGCATCATAACAGTGCTTATCTCTCTATTCCTCTGATCAATTGCTATCAAGGGCCTTGGTTATCGGCTTGAAGCCATTGCCAATGACCATGTATGCCTCTGTGACGAAGACAAAGGCCTTCGGGTCCTCCTCGTTTATTATTCCCATCAGCCTATTCACCTGCTGATTGGGAACGATGACAAGGAGCATCTGCCTGTCCTTTGCCGTATATATTCCTGTGCCATGGAAGATCGTTCCCCCATGGTGGAGCTCAGAGATGACCCTTCTTGAGATATCGGGTATGCTCTCCTCGGAGAATATGTACATCGACTTGGAGAGCTTCTTTCCGAAGCTCATCACGACGTAGTTGATCACCTGCCCTGAGATATACATCGCGATGATTGCGAAAAGCATCTGCTGAAGGCCTAAGAACACGCCTCCGCATGCTACTACTGCCGCGTTGAAGAGGAATTCCACCGAGCCGACGGAAACCGGTGTGTACTTGGAGATCACCTGCGCGATAATATCCGTTCCGCCAGTATTGCAGCCGCTTCTCATCGTAAGCCCGATGCCTATTCCCAGGAGGACACCTCCGAAGATGGCGGAGATGAGCACATTGACTTTATCTGAGTAATCAAGGAAGCCCATATGGCCTGTGTATGTGCCTATTATCGAGACCCAGATCGAGAGCAATGTCGATCCTATAAGCGTCTTTATCCCATACCGGAAGCCGAAGACCTTCATCCCAAGGAGGATCAGAGGCACATTGACGCACATCATGACAATACCCTGGTCAATGCCGAAGAGGTAGTACATGATGGCGCCGATTCCTGTCGATCCGCCTCCTGTGATCCTGGCAGGTGTATAGAATACAGCTATGCCGATTGCTCCGATGAATGTGCCTGCAAGCAGATAGAAATAGTCGCTGAGTTTACGAAACAGCTTGAGTCTGTTCTTTTCCATAGCACTCAGATACTATCCTATTTGCTTCTGTTTTCCAATCAGAGAAGAGCGTTCTTAAGCGTCCTCCTGACCATTCCCTTCCCGCTTATCATCGATGCAAGGTCCTTCCTGACTCTGTCTGAAAGCCCCATGCCCACAAGGTCCACTCCGAAGATCTTGGAATTGGACAGTATAGGATCGAGCTGCTCAAGGCTCCCCTCATAGCCAAGGGAGATTCCTTCGAGTGCTTCCTGGACATATGGAAGAAGCGGATCAGGGGATGGCGTGAATGCATTTCCTTCATCATCAACGCCGAGGGCATACCTCAGCCAACCTGCGAATACCAAAGGAATGCACCTGAGTGTCCCCGGATCGAGGTCCTTTCTCTCCGAGTAGGCCTTGATGGTCTCACCGAATCTGACAGCTAGCTTCTGCGAGGTATCGGTTGCTATGCGCTGCGGCGTATCAGGCATGAATGGATTGGGGATCCTCTCCTCTATTACCTGGTCTATGAAGCGCTTCGGGTCGATGATCCCTGGGTCTGTCACCACAGGCAGTCCCTCTATGTATCCTATCCTCCTTACAAGGGACGAAAGATCGGGATCCTTCATCTCATCAGAGATAAGGCTGTAGCCCAGGAGGCATCCGAATACAGCCAGAGCCGTATGGAGAGGGTTGAGGCATGTCGAGACCTTCATCTTCTCTGTCTTCATCACAGTCTCCCTATCCGTGAAGTAGACTCCTGCCTTATCAAGTGGAGGTCTTCCGTTAGGGAATCTGTCCTCAATGACAAGGTACTCGCACTCCTCTGCATTCACGAACGATGATATGTATGTCTTCTTTTCCGTGACAAGGACATCTGCATCCTCATAGCCATCGGATTTCAGGATAGCAGCAACGGACGGATCAGGGCGCGGCGTTATCTTGTCGATCATGGACCATGGGAATGCCACGGATGACTCAAGGTAATCGCCGAAGCCAGCCTCGACCAGTCCCTTTCCTATCCACTGATCGGCAATCGTCCTGATTGCATTCTCTAGCTTCTCACCATTGCGGGAGCAGTTATCCATCGATACAAGAGAGAGGGGGAATGCGCCATTGTGGTATCTTTCCAGAAGAAGCTCGGCAAGGCGCGAAAGGAACATAGCGCACTTGCCAGGGCCTGCGTCGAAGTCCTTGATGTATCCATCGATGAATTCTCCGTCTGGGCGCCTGAGCGCATATCCCTTCTCTGTTATCGTGAAGGAGACCATCTGGAGAGATGATGAGGAGAATACATCCTTCAGCCTCTTCCAGTCCTTCACCTCATCGCGGTCGCATACAAGCGATTCGGTGACAGAGCCAATGACCTTCTTCTCGATGCTCCCATCGGCTTTCAGAGTGACAAGAAGCGACAGATCGTCGTGCTTCCTGTAGATATCGCGGATGATCTGGAAATCAAAGCCCTCTGCGACTATTATGCCCCTGTCAGCAAGCCCCTTCTCGATGAGCTCCTGCTGGAGCCTTGCAGGGAAGCCGCGGAATATATTGCCTGCTCCGAAGTGTATCCACACTGGCTTCTCTGCTGTAGCCTTCCTCACCTTATCCCTGTCATATGACAGCATGCTATATCCCTTATCAATCCACTCAGGCGACCTGAGTCCTTCATCCGTCAGTTTCATTTTCGCCTCCCATTGCAGAAATACCCAGGATGCTTGCCTATTATCCCATCGAGCTCGAAGACGACCTTCGAGAGATGCTCGTTCTCGATCTCAAGCGCTTTTTCGATATCCCCGCTGCTAAGCGCATCGATCAGGCATCTATGCTGCTTGATGTTCTTTTCGTATATCCCATCGGAATCCAGCGAGAGGATCCTGATCCTCCTGTAGTCTCCCGATTCCCTCTCAATTACTCTCCAGAGCCTCATAAGCCCTGTCTCCTCGAAGAATGTCGCATGCATCATGTCATCGGAGGAGTAGAAGGCCGCGCCATCCCTTCTCTCCGCAGCTTCCTTCTGGAGCTGGAGATAGTACTCAAGCCTTGTGATCGCAGAGGGCTTCATGCTCTCTGCGAACCTTTGAAGCACGTTTTTCTCAAGGGATGCTCTCAGAAACCTCTCTTCCGCCGCCCTCTCTACATCGATTGCCTTGACCCAGCAGCCCTTCTGAGGGACTATCTCGACAAGGGCTTCTCCCTGAAGCCGCATAAGCGCATCGCGCACAGGGGATCTGGAGACCCCGAGCTCCTTCGAGAGCTCCAGGATCGGCAGTTCCTCCCCCGGCTTAAGCGATAGGGAGATTATCCTATTCCTGAGATGCTCATAGATGACATCCCCTGTTGTCTTCCTCATGCCCTGCAATCTCTCTTCCCGCTCTTATCTATCGCTTCCCAGAGACCAAGTATGTACTCAGCTCCCAGAGCTCTGTCATAGAGCCCATAGCCAGGCATTGCAACCTCTCCCCAGATCGCTCTTCCATGATCTGGCCTGATAGGGCCATCGAAGCCTGTCTCATAGAGAGCGCGCACTATCTCGTAGAGATCGAAGCTGCCATCGCTGGAAAGATGCGCAGCCTCCTCAAAGAGCCCTGGCGCATAGTGGTGCAGGTTCCTTACATGGGCAAAGTGCACCCTTCCCGGGAGCGCGCGTATGATTCCAGGCAGATCGTTCTCAGGATTCGAGCCGAATGAGCCTGCGCAGAAAGTCAGTCCATTGAACGGAGCATCCACAGCCTTCATGAGCTTAAGGATCTTCTCCTTCGTCGTTATTATCCTCGGC
>JAXFQZ010000083.1:0-9964 GCA_034178685.1 Candidatus Ornithospirochaeta sp.
CTTTCCGCTCCTGCCCATTCCGCACTGGATCTCGTCGACGATCATCGGGATATCGAGCTCCTTCGTGATTCTTCTCACAGCCTGCAGGAACTCAACAGGAGCCGGTATCACGCCGCCTTCGCCCTGGATTGGCTCAAGGATGAGAGCAGCTGGCTTCGTGACTCCGCTCTCAGGATCCTTGAGCATCCTCTCAAGATAGCTTATCGCAGCCTTGGTCCCTGCATCCCCTCCAAGCCCGAAGGGACAGCGGTATGAGTATGGATATGGCATGAACTGAACGCCAGGCATGAGGTTCTGGACCTTGTTCTTCGCATTGTGGTTTCCTGTGAGGGCAAGTGCTCCATGGCCCATGCCGTGGTAGCCTCCGGAGAAAGCAATGACTGTTCCCCTGCCTGTAGCTGTCTTGCATAGCTTGATAGCCGCATCGACAGCATCTGTTCCTGATGGCGAGCAGAACTGTATCTTTGCATTGCTTCTCAGCTCATCTGGAAGAAGCGAGAAGATGGCTTCCACGAACCTGTCCTTGACAGGAGTCGTGAGATCGAGAGTATGAAGCGGAGCACCTGATGAAAGGAGATCTATCATCGCCTTATTCACTTCATCATCATTGTGACCCAGTGCAAGCGTTCCTGCACCGCATAGGAAATCAAGGTACCTATTTCCTTCGACATCCTCGACCCAGCATCCCTTTGCCTTATTCAGCGCGAATGGGAATTTGCGAGGATAGCTTCTAGCAGAAGACTCAAAGTCATTCTGACGATCAATGAAGTACTGGTTTGACATTTCTCTGTTCATCTCTTTTGCTTTACTCCATAAAATGCTTTCTGGTTATCCAGCCTTTAAATTTGCTAAGTATTCGGCATAGGCCAACGCAATGATAGCAACTTTATAGCGTATGTAAAAGGAAAAAAAACCGTTTTGCGGAATATTGCTCCATTGATAAGGAAAAAAAAAGAGCAGGACGAGCCTGCTCCGCAATCAAAGTGGGTGATGGCAGAAGACCTGATGGCCATCTATCATCCTTGCCTCTGGTTCCTTCTCCCTGCACTCAGCTGTAGCATAAGGGCACCTTGTATGGAACCTGCATCCCTTAGGAGGGGTTATCGGGCTCGGAAGGTCTCCTGAGATTATCTCCTTGCTCTCGCTCCTGTCGCTTGGATCAGTGACTGGGACAGCGCTCAGGAGGAATCTCGTGTAAGGGTGCATCGGGTGTGAGAATATGCTCTCTGTCTCACCTGATTCGCATACCTTTCCAAGGTACATGATGTACACTCGGTTCGAGATCCTTCTTACGACATTCAGGTCGTGCGAAATAAACAGATATGTAAGCCCAAGCTCCTCCTGGAGATCCGCAAGAAGGTTCAGCACCTGTGCCTGGATCGAGACATCCAGAGCGGAAACAGGCTCATCGCATATGATCAGCTCAGGATTCAGGGCAAGGGCCCTTGCGATGCATATCCTCTGTCTCTGCCCGCCGCTGAACTGATGAGGGAACCTGTTCTTGTACTCGACTGGGATTCCTACGGTCTTCAGCAGCTCCTCAACCCTGAGCTCCTGCTCGGCCCTGCTTCCTCTCTTATTGATCTTCAGCGGCTCCTGGATCGTGTTCGATACGCTGATCCTAGGGTCCAGGCTTCCATATGGATCCTGGAAGATGCACTGGATGTTGCTTCTGATCTTCCTGTACTCCTTTGAGGAAAGCGATGTGAGATCCATGTCCTTGTACTCGATCCTGCCTGCGGTTGCCTTTATCAGTCCAAGTATCAGACGCCCAAGCGTGCTCTTACCACAGCCAGATTCGCCGACCAAGGCGAGGGTCTCTCCCTTATATAGCGTGAGGTCTACGCCAGAGACAGCATGAACAACTCCCGAGCGAGTCCTGAACTCCTTCACAAGGCCCTGGCACTGAAGCAATACTTCGTTTTCCGGCATTCCTATTCCTCCTCTCTGAAGCATCTGCAGCTATGTCCTGCAGAGTATTCCCTGATCTCAGGGCATGAGCTGTGGCACCTTGCGTCAGCATATGGGCATCTCGGAGCGAACCTGCATCCCTCTGGCATCTGGCTGAGCATCGGGACCGTGCCCGAGATGCTCCTGAGCCTCTTGTCCTTGTTCCTGCTAGGAAGCGAATCAAGAAGGCCCTTGGTGTATGGATGCCTCGGGTTATGGAAGAGCTCGAATACATCAGCGCTCTCGACGATCTGTCCGGCATACATGACGTATACGAGGTCGCATATCTCAGCAACGACTCCGAGGTCGTGGGTAATCAGAAGAACAGAGCTCCCAGAATCACGCTGAAGGCGCTTCATCAGCTGCAGTATCTGCGCCTCTATAGTCACATCGAGCGCAGTCGTAGGCTCATCTGCAATCAGGAGATCCGGCTTGCATATCATAGCAGCGCTTATCATGACACGCTGCCTCAGTCCGCCGGAGAGCTCATGAGGATAGCTGTAGTACCTCTTCTCAGGCTCAGGAATGCCAACGCTCCTGAACATCTCCACGACCTCTTTCCTCGCTTCTTCCTTAGTTACATCCTTATGGAGGAGCAGAACCTCTGCAACCTGCTTTCCAACCTTTATGACAGGATTAAGGCTGCTCATAGGCTCCTGGAAGACAAGCGATATCCTGTTTCCGTAGATCTTCCTCTTCTCTTCCTTATCAAGCGCAAGGAAGGGCTTTCCGTTGAATTCGATATCACCGCTTTCGATTCTGCCAACTACAGGCAGAAGACCCATGATGGAGTTGGCCATCATGCTCTTTCCGCAGCCCGATTCGCCGACAAGCGCGACTATCTTCCCCTTGGGGATTTCAAGATTCACGCCATCGACAGGATAGAGGTTCTGCTTCTTGGAGGAAAGGCATACCCTTAGGTCCTTTATGCTCAGGACGCTTTTTCCGTTATTCATCTCTTCCATAGCAACCTCACTTCTTCAGCTTTGGATCGAATGCATCCCTCAGACCGTCACCCATGAGGTTAAGGGAGAGGACAGTTATCATGATCGCAAGCCCTGGGAAAATCGTGATGTAGGCATTGTGACGCAGGAAGTCCTTGCCATTGGAGAGCATGGAACCCCACTCAGGAGTCGGAGCCGGAACGCCGACGCCAAGGAACGAGAGCCCTGCGCATGCGATTATCGCAGACCCTACCGAGAGCGTTGCCTGGACGATAATAGGTGCAAGGCAGTTCGGTATGATGTGCTTTGCGATGATGTACAGGGACGATGCACCCGTCGTCCTTGATGCATCGACATACTCGGTGTTCTTTATCTGCAGGACGGATGCCCTCATGATCCTGCAGTAGCGCGGTATGTTGGATATGCCTACGGCAAGCATCATATTGAACGTGCTCTTTCCGAGAGCCGCGACGATTGCGAGGTTCAGCAGAAGGCTGGGGATTGCGAGAAGCACATCCATGACCCTCATCACGAATGCATCGTACGCCCCTCCGAAGTATCCAGAGCTTGCGCCTAGGATGCTTCCGCATATGCACGCGATCGCAACGGACACGACACCTACGAGAAGAGAGACCCTCGCGCCATAAAGGATCCTTGTGAAGATATCCCTTCCGAACTCATCGGTTCCGAAGAAATGCTTCATGCTCGGTCCCTGAAGCGCTTCAGGATAGTTCTGCTCTATCGGATCGTAAGGAGCGATCAGCGGCGCGAAGATCGCGCATAGTATTATAAGGAACAGGATTGCCATACCGACTACGGCAGCCTTGTTCTTCCTGAATTCATTCCATACAGATGAGAAATAGCTCTCACTCTTGACTGTTGCTTTCTCTGCCATATCTCACCTCGTGCTGCTTAGGCTTGTCTTTACGCGAGGATCGACGAACGCATATATGATATCAACAAGAAGGTTGTTGACGCAGTAGATGAATGCGATCATCAGTACTCCTCCCAGTACCACAGGGTAGTTGCTTGCGCGGATCGAATCGACCATGAGCTTGCCGACCCCGGGGATTGCGAATATGCTCTCGACAATAACGGAACCGCCTAGCATGATTCCGAACTGGAGCGCAATCGTGGTTATGATAGGGATAAGGGCATTGCGCAGGGCGTGGAAGATCACGATCCTGTTGAACTTCTGGCCCTTTGCCTTTCCGAAGCTGATGTAATCCTGGTTGATTACCTCAAGCATGCTTGACCTCGTCATCCTGGCGATGATGGCCATCGAGCCATATCCTATCGTAAGGGCAGGCAGGATCAGCTGCGAGAACTTCCCGAAGCCGGAGATCGGAAGCCATCCGAGCTTGACTCCGAAGAGAAGCATCAGCAGCAGGCCCTGCCAGAAATGAGGCATCGATACACCGCCTAATGCGATGATCATGCACACGTTATCGAAAATGGAGTTATGCTTTATCGCAGCAATCACTCCAAGGATGATGCCAAGCACAACCGCAAGCGTCGCCGATGTAGTAGCAAGCACCATAGTCTTGGGAAGCCTGGAGAGAAGCATCTCAGAAACAGGCCTCTTGTTGATATATGATACTCCCAGATCCCCATGAAGCAGATCCACCACATACCTGAAGTACCTGACCCAGAACGGATCGTCCAGCCCCAGCTCCTCATGGATCTGGGCTATGGCCTCAGGCGTAGCAGCCTCATCGCTGAGCATTATCAGCGCAGGATCGCCCGGTGTGAAATACAGCAGGGTGAATACAACCAATGTAACGCCGAACAATACAGGTATCAGCGCTATCAGACGTTTGAGAATGTACTTGACCATTGCTCCCTCTTAATCAGAAATACTTCTTTGCCCAGGTAGCCTTGTCCTGAAGAGCCATCTTATAGCCGAATGCATGGTGGTCCTCATCGACTGCAAGGATCTCCTTGAGATACTTAGCTGCCCTGTCATCATCACCTGAGATCCAGTGGCAGTATACAACTGCTCCATAGAGCTCTGTGATGATTCTCTTAGCCATGGATCTGTCAACCTCGCGGTCGAAGTCATCGATGCTTGTCTGTCCTGTGTAGAGAAGGCAGCGCTTGAGGTACATCAGATCGCCCTTCTCTACCTTTGTATCAGGAGAGACGTCCTTGATGGAATCGAGAGCCTTGTCCTTCTCGCCCTTGTGGAGGTATGACATGAAGATCCAGTCCCTCTCTGGCGGCGTGTTGTTCGTTCCGTTCTTGATATGCCAGTCGATTCCCCTCTGGAAGCACTCGATTGCCTCATCGTACTGCTCGAGGAAGTAGTGGGCTACTCCCCTGAAGTGCCACTTCCATGCATCTGTCTCGTCAAGGTGAGTCGACATAGCAAGATCCGCAAGTGCCTGTGGGTATCTATCCTGTGAAAGGAACTTCCTTCCGCGGTTATAGTACTGATCAGCATTGAATGGCTGGATAGCAAGAGCATATGAGAAGCTCTTGATTGCTTCCTCGAAGTCCTCATTGAAGTAAAGGATTCCCCTTGAGACCCATGCGATGAAATCCTTAGGATTCTTCTTCAGGTCCTCCTCGACCTTCTTGAGATACTCCTCGTCCATGACGATTGGTCCGCGTGTTGCTCCGCCAGCCTGCATGATCCTGATCTGGCGTTCCTGAATTTTCTCATGACTCATGAATTATTCCTCCTGGTCATTTTTCCTGTTATCTGAGAAACCTGTCTACCCAGGCTCCTATTTCCTCTAGTCTTCTGATCCTGCTCTTGGGCTTGCCTGAACGCGATAGCTCATGGCATGAATTCCTGAAGAGGCACATCCTCGTAGGAACGCCCTTGATCTGCAGAGCCGAGTACATCTGCCATGCTCCCGAGAGCGCGCATCTGTAATCCTCGAACGAATGCAGGAACAGCGTCGGCGTAGACACATTCATCGCATAAGTGAAAGGCGACTGCTCCCTGAGAAGGTGGGCATTGCTCCATGGATCCCCGCCATACACGCCTGGTGTGCCCCAGATGCCGAAATCAGTTGCTCCGAAGCTTCCTGTGACGTCTGAGATAGATCTCATGGATACAGCTGCCTTGAACCTCTTAGTGTGGGTTATGCACCAGTTGGTGAGATACCCGCCATATGAGCCTCCCATCACAGCAAGGTTCGTGCTGTCTATATCCGGATAGAGCTTAAGGACGTAGTCAGTCCAATCCATTACATCCTGGAAGTCCACAGTTCCCCTCTTTCCGCTGTTGATGTCAGCAAAGGCCTCTCCTGAGCCGGAAGATCCCCTTGGATTGCAGAAGAAGACGAAGTAGCCCTTTCCTGCAAGGTACTGCATCTCATGGAAGAATGTCCTTGAGAAGGATGCTCTAGGACCGCCATGGATCTCCAGGATCCCTGGGTATTTCCTGCCCTTCTCATATCCATATGGCTCGATGACGAAGCCGCTGACCTCAAAGCCATCGCTGTTTACGAATGCATGCTTCTGAGGCCTGCCGACGTACCTGTCCCTGAGAGCCTCATCATTGAGACCTGTCAGCTGAACTCCGTCTTCTCCATCAAGGAGGAAAAGCTCCTGAAGGCCTGATGAGGTTGCGACAGCTGCAATCTTATCAGCGGATGCAGCAAAGCCGCATGGGGTGATGGCAGCGCTATTAAGCCTCTCTGGCTTGGATCCTGGCCTGAAGCGGTTGACAAAGGAATCGGTGCCGCATGTCGTCATGTAGTACAGATCATCGCCAACGCACCTGAAGACAGTGCTGCTGCCTATCCTGCAGTCAGAGCATGTCTTTGAGCCGAAGTCCTCATTGACATGGGAGTGCTGCAGCACCAGTTCGCCATCTAGCGATAGCGTGTATAGGCCATGGTTCGGGAACGATCCATAGCCATTCCATGGGGATGCTGCGACTGCCAGGCTATCTGAAAGGAAGTCAAGGCCCATCACCTGATAGCTTCCCGGCGTCAGGAGTGTCCTTGTCCTTCCCTCCGCTACATCATATAGGTATATTCCATGGCATCTGATGTACATCCTCTGGTACTCAGCGCCGCTGTATGCGATGTATCTGCCATCCCTGCTGATAGCGCTCAGGGATGTCTCGAAATACGGGCCGGTTATTTCAGAAAGCACGCCCTTCTCCAGATCATAGAGATAGAGCGACTTCCTCTTTCCGTTTATGAAGCCCCTTCCATCGGAGACAAACGGGATCTCATCGCATACCTCGAATGCCTTCTCGTCCTCAAGCTCCCTGAATGCCTTCTCCTGCTCCTCCTTGTCCATGCTCTCGATATCCGGGCGCATGTTGTTCCTTACAGAGGAGAGAAGATAGAGGCCATCGGAGACCTTCCTGATATCAGCAGAGAAAAGAGGGACCCTGAACAGCTCCCTTGACTCCCCTGTCTCAATGTTCATTTCATGGAATACCGTAAGGTATCCGCCTTTTGCGGTATAAGCCCTATCATCCTCCTCCTTGATAAGGGGGAACACGATATTGCTCGGACCTGAGAAGCAGAAGCCCTTGACTCCCTCCGTCCCATCGATCTCACGCTCCTGGGAGGTCTGGAAATCGTAGAGATGGAGCTTCCATGCATAATCGTTCTCCTCCTTCCTCGCCTGGGCGACAGCGAAGAGAGCATAGCGCCCATCCGGGGAAAGGGAAAGCGATGACAGCATCCTGTAGGAAAGAAAATCCTCCAAACCAATAACTGACACGTTCACCTCAGTATTCAGGCTGTCCGGAGACAGCCCATTGATTCATGCATCCTTGCGGGCAGCTGTGATTATTATGCCCACGCGGTAGCATTCTGCAAGAATAAGACCTGTGTGGGTGAGCCTTGCCGGCTGATAGCCATCCTCGACCCATTCGGTCCATGCCTTATTGAACTCATCGAGATCGGAAGCATCCCTTAGGATGATCTCAGCCCTTAGCACATGCCTTTTATCAGAGCCGTACTGGGCAAGGAGATCATCATACCTTCTGAGCAGGGCTGAAGCCTGCTCATAGGTTGTCATAGGACGCTTTGATGCATCTGCGGCAGCATGTATCTCGAAGTATAGCACCCCGTTGTATTCCGTGAGCCTGCTGGCTCTTCCATGTGGCTCATGATGGATCACTTCCATATCTTCCTCACTTTACGAAGTATACGTTGTTGTACTTCTGATAGTTTGTCGGGAACTCAAGAGCGAATCCGCGGATCTTTGCTGTGGTTCCTGTCATTGTCTTCATGTTGTACAGAGGGATGTATACCACTCTCTCATAGAGATACTTCTGGATATCTGCATAGAGAGCCATTCTCTTTTCTCTGTTTGTCTCTGCAGCAGCTTCGTCAAGCATCCTGTCGAGCTCCGGATCCTGGTAGTTGACGCGGTTTCCGCCAGGTCCTACGAGGCTTGAGTAGAGCTTTCCGAGTGTCTGATGAGGATCCCTCAGTGTGCATACTGTTGTGAGGATAGCAGCTGTCTGCTCCCTTGCATTGAGCATAGGAGAGTAAGCGGAGCTATCAAGCTCATTGAGCTTTACGCGGATGTTTGCCTTAGCAAGCATGTTCTGGAGGAACTCACCCATTCTTCTGTTGTCTGCGCTTGTGTAGAAGGAAAGCTCGAGATCGAAGCCATCAGGATATCCTGCTTCTGCAAGAAGCTGCTTGCTCAGCTCTGGGTCATATGTGAATCCATGTGTGTCATATGCGCCAGGGACAGTATTCGGCAGGTAGTTGTCCAGAGGCTCTGCTGCACCAAGCAGGCATACCTGAGCCATGAGGTCATTGTCTACAGCATGAGCGATTGCAAGCCTTACCTTTGTATCCTTGATCTTATCGAAGTTGAGAGCAAGATAGCTTGTATTGACGCCTGAGCACTCCCAGAGAGTGAGATCAGGGTTGGACTTGATGTCTTCCATGATTGTTCCGGAGACTTCCTGGATGAGGTCCACGCCGCCAGCCTCAAGCTCCATGAGACGTGTGCTGACCTCAGGGATGTACCTGAAGACGATCTTCTTGAGCTTTGCAGGACCTGCGAAGTAGTCATCGAATCTCTCGACAACAAGCTGCTCGCCCTCTACCCACTCTGTGAGCACGAATGGACCTGTTCCATTCTCAACAAGGTCGAGGTCTCCCTTAGCCTTGTGCTCCTCATAGAACTTCTGCTGGAAGATCGACATTGTCGGATGGCAGAGAATAGCAAGGAACGGAGCGAATGGCTGCTTTGTAGCAAGAACGACAGTATAGTCATCGATAACCTCGAACCTTGAAGGATCGAACTGGATAGCGTTGCTCTTTGCACCCGGCGTAACCTGGAGAGTAGCAAGGCTGAATGCTACATCGCTTGCCTTGAGCTCATCTCCATTGTGGAACTTCACGCCCTTCTTGATTGTGAACTTGTATGTTGTATCAGAAGTCTGCTCCCAGCTCTCTGCAAGAAGAGGAACGATTGTTCCATCTGCCTTCATGGTAAGCAGTGTGTCATAGAGATTGACGTGAAGCTGAGCGCCAGGAAGCTTGCTGTCGTTTCCTGGGAAGACAGACTGCACAGCACCATAGCATGCAACTGTCATTGTATCCTTTCCGGAGACTTCATCCCCAGAAGCCGATTCCTTGGCACCATTTGCGAAGATCATTCCTACGCAGAGAGCCATCAGAACCAAAATAGTAGCAGTCCTTTTCATTTTACCTCTCCTAATGCATATCCCCATACGGAAGAATTCCATATAGAGGAAACGAGATTTTGCCAATAATCGATATGATGATATCGGGTTATTGGAATAATAATTATTCATTATCCCAATAACTTCAATAAAATGCATGCAAAACATCAGCAAAAACGAGTGCATCGACCATACTTGTAAAATGAAGTTCTTATATTGCAAGGAAAAGCACAGAATATTCAAAATCATAGAACATGAATATTCTTTCATCTTAATGCATATTCACAATCAAAATATTTGGACAATCAAACGATATTGTCCAGATTTTCAGCTATATTATGAGTGCTTTTTGCAAAAAAAGTCCTTGCAGCAATGCAAGGACCATCTTAAGCGAAAGACGGGACTTGAACCCGCGACATCCACCTTGGCAAGGTGGAGCTCTACC
>JAXFQZ010000094.1:0-8518 GCA_034178685.1 Candidatus Ornithospirochaeta sp.
CGCTTCCCGTTCGTATGCAACGGATGCGAAAAGAGAATGTCGTGCACTCTGGAGAAGCGCATCTACAGTCCGAACGAAGCCCAGAAGGAATACGAGGGGGGACTCTTTCGTCGTCGAGGGAGGTCCTCCACGTGACGGAGGGGCAGCTGAAGGAGATCGAGGTCATCCTCAGGAGCGGACTCGACAAAGGTTGGTGACAAGGTTGATGTAGTAGGAGCTGGTACATGTACAGTCACTTCTGTACAGAAAGAACGTTTCTCAGTAAAAGACTCAAAAGGGAAAAACTAGGTATGTTTACCCGAATGCATTTGAATACGGTACTGTAAAACTGCATAAAAAGTAGAATATAAGCAAGAAAAAAAGCCACCCCATGATTTAAATCACGAGGTGGTTTTTCTGTTTTTAAAGGGGGTTAACCCTTAACTTAATGACATTGCTTGCGAGGCTCTCTTCACTTTCCGTCATTATTTCACGACGACTCTCATGTATCTCTTCTTTCCTGCCTTCAGGAGAAGCTCGCCATCTGAGTCAAGATCATCCCTGCCTATCACAGCCTTAGGATCCTCGATTCTCTTTCCATTGACTTCTGCTCCGCCCTGCGTGACAAGACGCCTTGCATCTCCATTGGATGCGCAGAGCCCTGAGCGTGTGAACAGAGTCAGGACGCCGATGCCTGCATCGATGTCGGCTGAAGGGATCTCAGCAGAAGGAATGCCTTCCTTTGAAGCAGGAGCTCCTGCCTGGAAGAGATGCTTTGCTGCATCCCTTGCCTTCTCGGCCTCCTCTTCTCCATGTATGATCCTGGTCTGCTCGAATGCGAGGCGCTCCTTGGCTTCGTTGATGTTCCTTGCCGGATCCTCGTACTCGGCTATCTCCTCCAGGCTCATGAATGTGAATATCTTCATGAATTTCACTACATCGGCATCGTTGACGTTTCTCCAGTACTGGTAGAAGTCATATGGGCTGTAAAGCTCAGGGGATAGGAACACAGCTCCCTTCTCGCTCTTGCCCATCTTCTTGCCATCGCTTCTCATGATGAGGTTGAACGTGAGGCCATAGCACTGGGGTCCATCCATCCTGTTGATCAGGTCGATGCCTGCAACTATGTTGCCCCACTGGTCGGCTCCGCCCATCTGCATCCTGCAGCCCTCGTTCTTATTGAGCATGTAGAAGTCATAGGACTGAAGAAGCTGGTAGTTGAACTCGATGAACGACAGTCCTCTCTCGAGGCGCTGCTTGGTTCCTTCGAATGTGAGCATCCTGTTGACTGAGAAGTACCTTCCGATATCCCTCAGGAACTGGATGTAATTCAGATCCACGAGCCAGTCTGCGTTATTGAGCATCTTTGCCTTTCCGCAGCCCGGGGCAGGGCTGTCAGAGAAGTCGACTATCTTGCCAAGCTGCTTCTTGATCGCCTCCGCATTGGACTGTATCTGCTCGACAGAGAGGATCTTCCTCATCTCTGTCTTTCCGGATGGATCGCCGATCAGTCCTGTTCCTCCTCCAACCAGGGCTATAGGCTTATGGCCCTCCTTCTGGAGATGGTGCATGGCAAAGAACGGGACGATATGCCCTATGTGAAGGCTCGGGCCAGTCGGATCGACGCCGACATAGAATGTGACCTTCTCATTATCCATCAGATCGGAGAGCCCATCGAAATCGGTGCAGTCCTTGATGAACCCTCTATCCTGCAATACCTTCAGCGCACTATTCATCAGATAACCCTCTTGTAGTCCTTCATAGCCTGCTTGATGAATGGAACGAGATTATCGGCAGAAACCCTCTCCTGCTTCATGGAATCCCTGAACCTTACTGTCACTGTGTGGTCCTCGAGTGTCTGGTAATCGACAGTCACGCAGTATGGGGTTCCGATCTCATCCATCCTCCTGTACCTTCTTCCGACAGCACCGCTCTGATCGAAGAATGTTGTGAAGTCCTCCCTGAGTGAGTGCTCGAGTTTCGATGCATACTCACCGAGCCCATCCTTCTTGACAAGAGGAAGAACAGCGACCTTGACAGGTGCGATAGCCGGATGGAAGTGGAGAACTGTCCTTGTGTCTCCTTCCGGAGTAGCTTCCTCATCATATGCATCGGAGAGAGCCATGAGCACGTTTCTCGTAAGACCTGCGGATGTCTCGACGACATATGGGATGTATCTCTCGTTTGTCTCAGGATCGAGGTATGTGAGGTCCTTACCTGAGAACTTCTGATGCTGGGAGAGATCGTAATCGGTTCTTGAGTGCACGCCCTCAAGCTCCTGCCATCCCATCGGGAACAGGAACTGGATGTCGTAAGCATCCTTTGCATAGAATGCAAGCTCGTCCGGTCCATGCTGGTGCCATCTCAGGTGGTCAGGATGGATTCCCATCTTCTTGTAGAAGTTCATCCTCTGCTCCCTCCAGTACGGGAACCACTCCTCATCGGAGCCTGGCTTGCAGAAGAACTGCATCTCCATCTGCTCGAACTCGCATGAGCGGAAGATGAAGTTCTTTGTCGTGATCTCGTTGCGGAAGGACTTTCCTACCTGTGCGATTCCGAACGGAAGCTTAACCCTTGAGGACTGCATCACGTTCTTGAAGTTGACATAGATGCCCTGTGCTGTCTCCGGCCTGAGATATACAACCGATGCAGCATCTGCATTCGCTCCGATGTGGGTCTGGAACATGAGGTTGAAGTTCCTCGGCTCTGTGAAAGTACCCTTGTTGCCGCATACAGGGCATGGAGCATTGAGATCGATCTGGTCGGCTCTGAACCTTGACTTGCAGACCTTGCAGTCGACCATAGGATCCGTGAAGTTGGATACGTGTCCTGAGGCCTCCCATACGCGTGGATTCATGAGGATGGATGCATCCAGGCCAACGATGTTGTCATGGAGCTGCGTCATCTCCTTCCACCAGAAGTCACGGATGTTGTTCTTGAGCTCAACACCCATCGGACCGTAATCATATGCACCGTTGAGACCTCCGTAGATCTCGCTGGACTGGAAAATAAAGCCACGGCGGCGGCAAAGCGAAACTATCTTATCCAATGTAACATCAGCCATTATGATTCTCCTCAAACAATCTGATTGATCTATTGATTCTCTTCTCCGTCTCCTCGAGGCCCAGAAGCCTGATCGAATCGAAGAGAGGAAGAGATACTGTCGAATTGGTGATTGCAACCCTTATAGGCTGGAATACGCCATTTACCTTAACCTCAAGCTGCTTAGAAAGCTCAACAAGGCTCTCCTCGATAGAGCTCTCGTCCTTTCCTTCCCTGAGGCCTGAAAGCAGAATTGCAGATCCCTTAGCCAGGGCTTCTGCTGTCTTATCGATATCGCTGCCCTTTGAGACATAGACGCTCTTATCCTCAACAGGGACATCCCTGAACAGGAACCTTGTCAGATCCACGACATCAGAAAGGACCTTCATCCTCTCCTTTACAGAAGGAACAAGGCGGTCGATAAGCTCCTTCTCCTCAGCTGTTACAGGATCCGAGACGAAGCCTGCATCGATAAGGTACGGAGTCACGAGCTCAGCAAGCCTGCTGTTCTCAGCAGCCCTGATGTACTGGCCATTGAACCAGTCAAGCTTCTTGTAATCGAATACCGCTGGAGCCTTGTGGATGCCTTCCATGGTGAAGCACTTCTCAAGCTCCTCCCTGGTGAAGAACTCCCTCGAGCCATCAAGGGACCAACCTACGAGAGTGACGTAGTTGATAATAGCCTCAGGCAGGTAGCCCTTTGCCCTGAAGTCCCTGACTGCTGTCGATCCATGCCTCTTCGAGAGCTTCTGCCCATCCTTTCCCATTACCATAGGAAGGTGGCAGTATACAGGAGGCTCCCATCCGAATGCCTCGTAAAGGAGGATGTGAAGCGGTCCTGACGGGATCCACTCCTGAGCCCTCATGATGTGCGTGACTCCCATCAGATGGTCATCGATGACGTTTGCAAGATGATATGTAGGGAAGCCATCGCTCTTGAGCAGGATCGGATCGGGGGAAACGTCCTTGTTCTTCCTTGTGATATCCCCCATCAGGACATCGTGGAATGTCGTCTTTCCCTCGGTTGGGACACGGAGCCTGATCACAGGCTTGATGCCCTGTGCCTCATAGGCCTTCCTCTCTTCCTCCGTGAGGTTCGCGCAGTGCCTGTCATAGCCCTGGTACTCGCTCTTGCTTGCGATCTGCTCCTGACGGACCTTCTCAAGGCGTTCGGACGAGCAATAGCAGTAGTATGCCTTTCCATCACGTACAAGCTGCTCAGCATACTGCTTGTATAGATCGAATCTCTCTGACTGGATATATGGTCCGCATGGACCTCCTACTACAGGTCCCTCGTCCCACTTGATTCCCAGCCATTCCAGTGTATCGTATAGATCCTGAAGCGACTCATCCGTGTACCTCTCCCTGTCAGTATCCTCAACGCGAAGCAGGAACTTGCCGCCCTGGGACTTGGCAAAGAAATAATTGAACAATGCGGTGCGTATTCCGCCGATGTGCTGCAGCCCAGTTGGCGACGGGGCATAGCGAACTCGAACGTCCATCGATTTCTCCTAGTGATTTTGTTCCTCTATGATATTCTCTTTGAAGATAAAAGACAATAAAACGGAACATCCAATAAACATAACGGAAACAATGCAGGTGTATGATTCCGATTAACTAGCGAAATTGAACAGACTATGATAAACTGTCAAAAACATGCAATCCTGTATAAGATTTTTCATAGAGGTTGAATGAAAGCCGCATTTCTATATATAAACGCCGGAAAAGGGCACTACATACCAGCGAAGGCTCTGGGAGACAGCTTCATAAGAGGCGGTCACGAGGCCTTGGTTGAGAATATATTCACTGTATTCGGTACCGAATTCTGGGACAACATGGCTGAGAAAGGATGGCAGCATTACCTGCACCATTACAAGGTCCAGCCGTACCTCAACAGGCTGTATGACAACAGGCATATAGTCGGGAAGCTGGTATCGAAGCTATCGCTGAGGGACAAGAACCTCAATCCGTTCAAGCAGTGGATATACAGCGAGAAGCCTGATTTCATAGTCATGACGAACTTCATAGGTGCCCCGATAATCCCTAGAGCGCTTGAGGAGATCGGATACAGATGCCCTGTCTACCTATATGCGGCAGACGTATTCGATACGCCTAATATCGGAGTTTCGGATAAGCTCACAGCGATGTATTTCGCATCCGATATCGGGAGGGATGCCGCAATAAAGCGGGGCATGCCACCGGAGAAGATCAGGATATGCCCATTTCCGCTCCAGGCGAAGATGGAAGGATATGAGAAGCCAGATAAGAAGGAAATAAGGAAGAAGCTGGGCCTTGAGGACAGATTCACCGTTATGCTCACCTTCGGAGGAGAGGGCGTCGGGGACACCAAGCTCCTCAGGAGGCTTGCCTCATCCTCTGTCTGCAGCGATCTGCAGGTTGTCGTAGTCGGAGGCAGGCACGAGAAGACGGAGGAGAGGCTCGATAGATTCCAGCGCGAATACCCTTCCCTCCGTCTCTACAGGCCGGGCTTTGTAAGCAACATGAACGAGTATCTATCCGCTTCAGATATCCAGGTTGGCAAGGCAGGAGCCAATTCGTTCATGGAATCCGTCTTCCTGAGGGTTCCATGCATCGTCTCCCAGCTTCTCTATCCTTTCCAGAACAGCAGGATATTCCTCTCCAGATACCATGTGGGATGGGCAGAGAACTGCATATCCAGGCAGGCGAGGATCATAGAGAAGAGCGCTACCGACAAGGACTTCCTGAAGAACATGGAAAGGAACTTCTCCTCCATCCCGGTCGTATTCTCATCCGATCGGATGAGGGATATGCTGATATCAGACTATCTCAGGGACAAGGAAATCTAGAACAGCATCCACAGCTTCCTGCTCTGCCTTCTTGTCCTTGTCGTAGAAGCAGAAATGGGTTGCATTCCCAATGCTCTTCAGCATTCCATTGCGTGCCTTCCCGGCAGCAGCGATAGCGCATCCGGGACCAGCAACCTCATCCTTTTCGCATGCTATAAAGAGAATCGGGCACTCGATCAGGTGAAGCAGCCCCTCTGCCTTCTCGAGCACCTTCATAAGGCCTTGCAGCCCCTTAGGATAGACCCAGGACCAGTATTCCGCGCCAAGGTACTCATCGTCTGCAGGAGCATCCTCATAGTACATCCTGTATTCCCTGTCAGGATGCCACTCCTTACTGATCCTGGCAGCATCGCCGAAGAGACGGAGGATCTCATCCGATCCAGGCATTCCCATTCCGGATGGGATAGCAGGAGCCGCAAGCACCACCCTCTCAGGATGGGTCTCGCTGGATGCTATCAGAGCAAGTGCTGTGCCCATTGAGTGGCCCAGGATCGAGAAGGAGCCATACCTTCCCGAAAGGTCCCTTGCGGCATTCAGCGATAACCTCACCCAGTCCTCCCAGCCTGAGGAAGCAAAGTCATCCCCTGAAGTGCCATGGCCGGGAAGCCTTGGCACATAGACATCGAAGCCCTTCTCAAAGAGGTCGACAGCAGGCCTCACCAGCTCTCCGGGGTATCCCTGATAGCCATGGAGCATCAGGCATGCTCTCCTGTTGCCATTCCTCAGCGAAAAAGAACGGGAAGCCTTAACAGTGCTTCCCTTGTCGATATAGCAGCCATCGTACCATGATCCAGGCACTGAATAATCAAAAGCTACCAAGATGCCTCCTGCAGCAGATTCAGGAGGTCTATCCTGCTCCTGACCTCCGTCTTCGCGAAGATATTCGCAATATGGTTGTTGACTGTATTCACTGAGATGCATAGCTCAGATGCTATTTCCTTGTTCGTGAGCCCCTTCTTGATGAGCTTGATGACATCCAGCTCACGCTCCGTGATATGGAAACGCGAGACATCATCAAGCGTGATCTCATCCCTGGGCGTCGCCTGCTGGGTATTATCCTCCTGCCTCTCGATCGCAAGGAACAGGAACACCATGAATGATATGAAGTGCGCCAGCCCGGTCAGAGAAAGGAACGATGCCCTCTGGCTTTCGAAGACGAGCGCAAGCACGATCAGAGGAAGGGATGAAGCTGTTACGATGAAGAGCGTATTGCATACGATCCTCACATACCTCTGCTCGATGAACTTCTTGTACATCATCAGAATGCTTATGCAGTAGCAGACCATCAGGCAGGCAATCGAATACTGCAGTATCTCGAAGATCCTCAGATCGGAGAGCAGCGAGAGAACGGAGAAGACCGCATACATTATCCCGAATACATATGCCATGTACTTTGCCCACCTTGCCATGGGCTGGGCAATGACCCAGTTTACGAAATAGCATAGGAATACGAGTATGAAGGCGGAATCGCCTATCAGCAGTATCTCCCATACGAGATGGAGGATCGCCTGCACTGTCCCGCTGAAAACGAGCGTGCTGTACTGATCGAGCGTGAATAGCACGACTACGCCAAGGAGCGTTGCGGCAAACACGATGCAGTATGCGGTCCACTGATAGCGTGCACGCTTATTCCAGATGATAGCCAGCGCGAGATCCATGCTGACTATCACCAGATCCGCCATGCATATTATGAGCGATATCGCCTGCATTACCTTCTTGCCCTCTGGTTGTGGGACATATCAGCCTGGCCGCAGTACTCTGTGATATCGGCATTCAGGAGAGGCATCGTAGTAGCCTCAAGGCCTGTTGCCTTCCTTGCGATCGCATTGTAGTTCCTTGCGTTGATATCAGCGCTTGCATGCCTCGGGAACAGCCTAATATGCAGATTCAGGCCCTTCGTAAGGAAGTAATCGGCATCGAGGCTGTAATCAGGCAGAGCCGACTTCACTCTCTCCTTCAGGCCTGCAATGCTTGGCTGGAACTCTGAGAACGAAGCAAGATGGAGAGCGAACCACAGGTCGAACGATGGATTGAAGAAGCACATCCTCACCTTCTTCTTCTCGGCATAGACGCCAAAGGATGCTACCTCTTCCGCATTGGTCGATAGGTCGTCGAAACCGAACAGTATCCATGCAGAGTCGTACTTGCCGGCATTCCTTTCCTTTGCGGCAAACAGGATCAGGCTCTCAAGGCTCTTCTTGTCCTCAGCTGCCTTGACTGTGAGGTTAGCGTACCTGCAGTCCTTCCTCATCTGTGAGAAATACAGTGCCTCTGCTTCAGTTGCGCAAACAAGAAGAAGGGTCTTCTTCGGTGTTGCCGGGATTCTCTTACGCGTTTTCATTTCCAGCCTCCTTCTCTGCCTTTGCCACAGGGGTCCCGTCATGGACAAAATAGAATTCGCTTGTGATAGGAAGTGCGCCATATGCACCCTGCATGTACTTGGTTCCTGTCGAGAGCTTGTTCCTGGTGCCCCTGAAATCTGCCAGCGAGTAGTATACAGTCGAGCTCTCGCTGTCCTTCTGGGCAAACCAGATAGCATCCTTCCTCAATAGCCCGTCCCTGAGAAGCGATGGATTGCAGTCAACGCATAGCATCTGGCTCCTCGTGTTGCAGTTCTCGAAGATCTCGACAAGGTGGCAGAGAACATCAGGATGGAGAAGCTGGCCGAA
>JAXFQZ010000112.1:0-2074 GCA_034178685.1 Candidatus Ornithospirochaeta sp.
ATATGCTCGATGATCAGAAGCGAGATACCATATGCAATCGTTGAGTACGCACATGGCCAGATGGAGGCAGACGAGCTTGAGGATATCATGCATCGCTTCGTATACGAGGGCGTCCAGGTGCTGGTATCGACGACCATCATCGAGAACGGGATAGACATCCCGAATGTGAACACCATCATCATCGACAGGGCTGAGAGATTCGGTCTTGCTCAGCTGTATCAGCTCAGAGGAAGGGTAGGACGCTCCGACAGGCAGGCATACTGCTATCTGCTGTATCCCGATAGGACAAGCCTCAACGATGATGCCATAAAGCGCCTCAGGGTGCTTTCCGAGAATACAGGGCTCGGCGCAGGATTCAAGGTAGCCATGAAGGATATGGAGATCAGAGGGGCTGGAAACATACTCGGGCGGGAGCAGTCGGGGCACCTTGAGGCTGTAGGACTCGATATGTACATGAAGATGCTCGAGGAGGAGATCGACAGGCTCACGAACAGCGAGAAGGAGGACGATTCGGGAGTGCTTCTTGAGCTCGATTATACCGGCTTCATTCCTGACCAGTACATCAGCGATCCGGAGCGCAAGTTCGAGATGTACAAGAAGATCGCATCCGTATCCACAGAAGCGGAGCTCGGCGGGCTCAGGGCAGAGTGCGAGAACAGATTCGGCCAGATCCCGGAGGAGGTCGATAACCTCTTCTGCATAGCCGAGATCAAGATAATATGCAGGCATCTCTCCATCATCCACCTGAAGGAGATGAGGGGAATAGTGGAGATAGAGTTCGGAAAGGTATCGGCCCTCAATCCTGACAGGGTCATCTCGCTGATCAGGCTCTCTGATGGCAAGGTCAAGCTGGATCCGAAGAGAATGAATTACATGAGGATGGAAACAGGCGCTGTGTCCCTTAAGGATAAGGCTGTATTCATACTTGAGCAGCTCAGAAGGCTGCTATAGGGAGATATTATGACAGACGAGGAGCTATTGGAGAGACTCTCAAGGATTGAAGTGAGGGAAGGCAAGGAGCGCCAGATAAAAAGCTATGTCCTCAGGAACAACGTCCTTTCCGATAGGGAGAAGGAGATAGTCCTGGCATACATGCGTGAATACGGCCTCTTCTTTGAAGAGGGAAAGCTCGATCCGAAGGAAATCTATGGCAACGATAACCCATTTGTGATAGAGATCGGCTTCGGGATGGGAGATGCTACTACGAGGATCGCACTCGAGAAGAGAGATGTGAATTTCCTTGGTCTTGAGGTTTACCTGATGGGCTTCGTGAAGCTTTTAAGGGATATAGGGGATAACGGGATCCGGAACCTCAGGATCATGAGATTCAATGCAGTCGATGTGCTTGAGCGCATGGTCGAGGATGGCTCTGTCGATGGCTTCCATATCTTCTTCCCGGATCCCTGGCCTAAGAAGAAGCACCACAAAAGGAGGCTCCTGAACGATCCATTCCTGCGCCTCCTATCATCAAAGCTGAAGAAGGGCGGTTACATCTACTTCGTCACGGACTGGCAGGAGTATGCCGATGAGGTCCTGGAAATCTCAAAGGGCATCGATACGCTTTCAAATCCCTCCGGAGGCTTTGCTGAGACCCAGAAGTGGAGGCCAAGGACGAAGTTCGAGAGAAAGGGACTGGATAAGGATCACCAAATCAGCGAGATCTGGCTTATAAGGAAATAATCTGCATTCTGATAACCCATTATCACAGCGCAGCGTCTGCTCTTTCCTTAATGGCAGGACGCTGCTTTTTGTAGCCCGTTATCTCATAATCTGCCATGCTTTTTGCCTCGAGGGTATGCCATCATGAAGATAATAGCGCATATCTTCAGCTTTCAGCATTGCTGTCCCTGTTCTTCCTTATCGGTTCATCTCCTGCTTTCTGGCTGAATTCTGCCATATGGATCGTCAATCTCACCAATAAGCGATATCAGGCAACCTCCCATATCTGCAGGATATAAGCTGATAAGAAGCTTATAATAGAAGCCAAGCAGGCTGCAGAAGAGACTGCGCCCATACGGATCGGGCAGTCTCTTCCTTCTTCCAATGGCATTTCCTGCATGATGGCGAAATGCAT
>JAXFQZ010000134.1:0-3067 GCA_034178685.1 Candidatus Ornithospirochaeta sp.
CCCGGTAACTTGTTGCCGAGTAGTTCACTATGATAGAAATCAGGAATCTCAGAAATGAATTCAACCATGATGTAGTAGCTCTGGACAACTTCAGCCTCACGATCGAGGATGGGGAGTTCGTTGCGCTTCTCGGACCATCAGGATGTGGCAAGTCGACTACATTGAACTGCCTGGCAGGATTGCTTGATCCTACATCGGGGAGCATCCTCTTCAATGGACAGGATGTGACCGGCCTCGAGCCAAGGGAGAGGAACATAGGAATGGTATTCCAGAGCTATGCGCTCTATCCCCATCTATCCGTGCTGGACAATATCGCATTCCCGCTTAAGCAGAAGAAGGTGGATAAGGAGACCAGGTACAGGAAGGCAAGGGAGGTTGCGAAGGTCCTCCAGATAGAGCACCTGCTTGAAAGAAAGCCCCATGAGCTCTCTGGCGGGCAGCAGCAGAGGGTCGCTATGTGCCGTGCGATCGTCAAGGAGCCTGATGTGCTTCTGCTCGATGAGCCTATGAGCAATCTCGATGCAAGGCTCAAGATCGAGATCAGGGAGGTCATCAAGGACATACACCAGAAGCTGGGCATCACTTCCATAATCGTGACTCATGACCAGGAAGAGGCCATGGCGCTTGCAGATAGGATCGCGATACTGGACTGCGGCAAGACGCAGCAGTTCGATACCCCTGACAATCTCTACGAAAAGCCTGCCAACCTCTTCGTCGCGAACTTAATGGGCAATCCTCCTATGAACTTCATCAAAGCAAGGCTCGAAGGAAGCAGGATAAGGATCATGGATTTATATATCGATATCGGTATGCCGCTATTGCCCCATGAGGATGGATCTGATGTGAAGATCGGAACAAGGTCCCATAAGATGCCATTCTCCCTTGATAGAAGCGTGGATGCTCCTATCAGGATGGAGGTCAGGAATGTCGAGAACCTTGGCAAGGAGCTTCTTGTCTATGGCTGCATCGGGGATGATGAGGCAAGGATCAATGAGGACAGCCTCCAGTTCGTCCCACTGTCCCTCCTTGACAAGGAAGCAGATGGCATCGATGGCGCTGTCGTCATCGGAAACTACAGGCAGGCTGACCAGGATAGGATCCTATCGCTCCTCAGAACAGACAACGTGGTGTTCCTGGGAAAGCTCGGCTTTCCTCCCAATGCGCACGATACAGTCACATACGATGTAGAGACATGCGTGATGCTATGCATGGATGCGCTGAGGAAGAACGGGAACGGGTCCGTTCTCTTCGTTGACGGCAAGGATACTGCTGATATCCAGCTGGTGTACCAGAAGATCACCAGCGTGATCGGATACACCAGGCAGTATCCAGAGATGGTATTCAAGGGAAGCATCGAGTGCGATGGCTTCGGATCCGGAGCAGGCTATGAGGCCATGAAGGAATACCTTGCTCAGGGCGGAGAGATCCCTGATGCGGTATTCACAGCGACCGATCCGCTTGCGATCGGCGTAAGGAAGGCGCTCAGCGAGAAGGGGATGTACCATGGCAAGGATTATTCCCTTGTATCTATGAACGGCGATGATTCGGTCAAGTGGCTTGAGCCTTCCGTAGTATCCGTATGCTTCGATAGCAAGGAGATGGGCTCTGAGGCAATCAGGCTGCTGCATGAGAGGATGGCAAATCCCCTCAGAAAGCACAGATGCGTGTATTTCGCGCCCTATCTTACCGAGGGTGGCTCTATAATCGATAGAAGATAGGCTATCTGTACATGCCTATTATGCTCTCAAGCAGCATTACGAGCTTCTTCCTGTAGCTCTCCGGCTCGATGATCCTTATCGAGGTTCCTGCCTGGATTATCCTGAGCATGAGCTCGATCGAGTTCTCTGCCTTCATCCTGCATATGATCTCCCCCTTATCGTTCCTCGACAGCTCAGGCTTGTCATGGATGACGGTGGAGAAGGAGTTGAGCGCGCTCTTCTCCTTGATGGCAAGGGTGAGGGGGATCATGTCTATCGCATCGTAGCTGTCCTTCTGCTCGCTTCTTGAGAAGGGCTTGAGGTTGTCGGGGATCGTGTAGATCTCGTCGAGCATCCTAGCCTCTGTGATCGATGAGATATCGAGTGTGATGATATCCTTCGTGTGTCTCAGCCTTCCTGTGACCGTCATAGGCTTTCTTCCCTGTCCCTCGCCCTTGAAGCCGATGAAGTATGGAGCTATCTCTATCTCCTCCTTGTCAGGGATATTAGTGGAGATCCTTGCGATCCTTCCAGATACCCAGCAGTCAATGAGAACCTCAAGGATGGAGTTGTACCTTCCTGTTATGATCTTGTTCTTCTGGACAGCCTTGTCGATGCTGTCAGCAAGCTCAAGGACGTTGTCGCTGATCTTCGGAGCGTATGTCCTCATGTTCATGGCGATCTTCCTGAGCCCTGAGGCAAGATGAGGGTTCTGTATCTCTGCAGAAGACGCCAGAGCCTCTGCGCTCATGTTGAAGGCAAGGCTTTCGTATACTGAAAGCTCAAGAGGCGACGCATCATCCTTTTCCTTTATCTTGATAAGGTTGTTGTCCTCATAGATATCGATATGCCTGGATAGATCCTCTACGTATCTGGAAATAGTCGATCTGTGGACTCCGAGCCTTCTTGCGATTTCGGCTCTCCTGAGGCCTTCGGGATGGGATCTGAGCAATAACTCAAGCTGTGCTATTCTTTCTCCTTTCATATATCTCCCCTATGAAACAAACTGCAACAGAATTATACCATAGGTTTCCATACAGAGAAATATAATTAGAAGCGCGGCAAAGAGAGCAAAGAGCCTGTGCGTCTCTCTTGCTTCCAGGCAATAGGATCAGCGATGCATCTGATGAGGACGGTGAGGTTCTGAAGACAGGAACACTGACTGACTGCACCTTCTCGTTCACTGGAAACACATACAACAGCGTATCGCTTGCTGATGTGACAGATGGCACTGACGACGCTTATACGATAACATTAAGCAAATGATACTTAACAGGGCACCTGCTTCGGCAGGTGCTCTCTTCTCTATTCAGGATGGCTTCCTGACCGATTTGAGATGGCAAATCCTTTGTCCATGGGATAGAATGCAG
>JAXFQZ010000155.1:0-2165 GCA_034178685.1 Candidatus Ornithospirochaeta sp.
ATCCCCCTGCTGTAGTCCTTGCTGTAGACAGAGAGCACGGCTTCGTAGCCATCTGTATCGAATGAGAAGGCATTCTCCTTGCCGGAGAAGTTGCTGATTACCACGTATTCCTCATCGCCAAGCGTTCTCCTGAAGCAGAACGATGTCTCCGATTCGATATCGATGAAGCTGAAGTCCCCGCGCCTGAGGGCCTTCGACGATGCCCTGAGCCTCAGAAGCGCCTTGTAGTAAGAGAGAATCGAATCAGGATCCTTCTCCTCCTCTTCCACATTTATGTGTGCATGGTTCTCATTTACTCCAAGCCATGGAGTGCCATCCGAGAAGCCTGCATTCTTCCCTCCTGTCCACTGCATAGGGGATCTGGCGTTGTCTCTCGATGTCCTCTGTGCTGTCAGGAAGGCCTCCTCGTGGCTCTTTCCCTCGGCTATCCCATGCTCATAGACATTCCTTGTATCCAGATCGTCGTATTCATCGAGGCTCCTGTAGTAGACATTGGTCATGCCGATCTCCTCTCCCTGAAAGATGAAAGGCGTTCCAGGCAGAAGGTCCGTGATCGTGGCAAGCATCTTCGCTGACTCCTTCCAGTATGCGCTGTCATCTCCATAGAGCGATACCTGGCGCGGCTTATCGTGGTTGCTCAGGAACCTTGCCCACCATCCATCCTCCCTGAGGATGCTGTAATTCTCGCTGATGGATCTCTTCATCTTAAGAGGCGACCATGTGCTGATCTCAACGATCGGCGGCACGAACGGGATTGCCATGCTGAATTCCTTCCTTGAATCGCTTGAGTAATCAAAAAGGTCCTGAGGCGAGTAGCAGCATACCTCTCCGACAGTCATCGCATTGTACTTATCCCAGATCCCTGTCCTCATTTCCCTTATCGTGCTATGCGTGCCAGGCCTGTTGCTGTTGATATCGAATGCAAGCGCATATCCGGTTGCATCCACCGGATTGGGAGAGTATGAGAAGTCCGCTTTCTCAAGGTAGCTTATCGCATCGACCCTGAAGCCATCGACTCCCATCTCGCACCACCTTCCGATCATCGAGAAGATCTCCTTCCTGAGCTTCTGGCTCTTCCAGTTAAGGTCAGGCTGGCTTGGGGAGAAGATGTGGAGATAGTACTGGCCCCTCTCCTTGACGTATGTCCAAGCGCTTCCTCCGAAGGATGCCTCCCAGTTGTTCGGTTCCCTGCCATCAACCGGGTCATGCCATATGTAGTAGTCAGCATATTCATTGTCCCTGCTTTTCGATGATTCGATGAACCATCTGTGCTGGTCCGAGCTATGGTTCACGACAAGATCCATGATCACATAGATCCCGAGGCTGTGTGCCTTGTCCAGCAGCATCCTGAAGTCATCCATCGATCCGAATACGGGGTCTATGTCATCGTAATCCGATATATCGTATCCGTTATCAACAAATGGCGAGCGGTATATAGGCGAGAGCCAGATAGCGTTTATGCCTAGCTCCCTGAGGTACCCGAGCTTTGAGATGATCCCCTTCAGGTCTCCTATTCCATCACCATCTGCATCCATGAAGCTCTTCGGGTATATCTGGTAGATAGCTAGGTCCTTGTACCAGTCCGAGCCATCCTTCTTAAGCATTATCATATTGTCTCCTTCAATCAGAGAAGATTTAGCACATATGCCTTCCAAGTTAAAGAGCAGCGGAATCCATGTGGGATTGTTTGCAAAGCCAATGGCATGAAAAAGAAAACCCTGCAGGCTGTAATCGGCATTGCATGGTTCATATGAGACATAATCCTTTCTTATTGTATTAGTATCAAACAATCTGAAATCAGAATGAAAATTCTTATTTATCCTATTCTGAAGATAACGCTCCATCTGTAATGAGGAATATCGATGAAATCCTGCATCTTAATGGTATTGTTGCATATTGGATAGATAAGAACATGATTACAACAAAATAGCAACATAATCTGAAAATAATTGTTGCTAGATGAAAGAAACAGATTTATTATGATAATTTTTTGCAACATTATTGACGCATTTTTTAATTGTATGATAAAAACGGCTATCACATGGAGGACAAACATGAAGAAAGCTTTAATTGTTATTCTGTTGCTCGTTGCAGCACTGTCTATCGTATCAGCTGAGGGCGTCAGGGAAACAGCTGAGAAGACCGAGATCAAGGTACTCATCCTT
>JAXFQZ010000161.1:0-5532 GCA_034178685.1 Candidatus Ornithospirochaeta sp.
CTGCTTCTCTTCCTCGTCATAATCCCCTTCTGGACAAACAGCCTCATAAGAGTATATGCATGGATGAGCCTTCTATCGCCTGAGGGCTTCATCAACAACGCACTGATGGCGCTTGGCATCATAAGAAGCCCGATCCGGATGATCTACAGCAATGCCTCTGTCATACTGGTTCTTGTCTACATGTACCTTCCCTATGCGATCCTTCCCCTGTTCACCACAATAGACAAGTTCGATTTCTCGCTTCTTGATGCGGCAAGGGACCTGGGAGCAAGCAGGATGGAATCGATTACGAAGGTCATGATCCCAAACATCAAGTCCGGGATCACGACAGCCCTGACATTCACATTCATCCCTATTTTCGGCGCATACACTGTCCCTCTCCTTGTCGGAGGGAAGGACAGCACGATGATAGGGAATATCATCGTCGACCAGGTGCAGAAGACGAGGAACTGGCCGCTTGCCTCCGCTTTCTCTGTGATAATCACGCTCGTAAGCCTTTTCTGCGTTGTATGGATGATGAGCGTAGGAAGGAAGGAAAGCGAGGAGAAGAAGACCGGCAATGGAGGAAGCTTATGAGAAAGCGATTCCTTTCCTTCTCCCAGATGTGCATGGTATTTGTCATGGTATTCCTCTTCATGCCCCTTGCTGTCGTCACGTTCTACTCATTCAATTCCTCGAAGGGCATGGTATGGAGCGGCTTCTCGCTGAGGTGGTACAGGGACCTATTCACATCATCGCCGGACCTATGGCATGCATTCGGCAACTCTGTGCTGATCGCACTCACATCCTCCCTGACAGCCACTGTGATAGGAACGCTTGCATCCATCGGCATGAAATGGCACCGGTTCAGGCTCAAGGGATACATATCCGTAATAAGCTACCTGCCAATGGTGCTTCCAGAGGTCATCATAGGCATATCGATGCTGATCTTCTTCGCTGCGATCAATGTTCCTCTCGGAAGGTTCACTATATTCGTCGCCCATACGACATTCAATCTTCCCTTTGCAGCGATGCTCATCTCTGCCCGCCTCGATGAATTCGATTACTCGACAGTCGAGGCTGCAAGGGACCTAGGGGCAACTGAGAGGCAGGCTCTTATGAAGGTCATCATCCCATCCATTTCCCCTGCAATCGCATCGAGCATGCTTATCTCAGTCACGATGTCCCTTGAGGATTTCGTCATAACGTTCTTCGTCAGCGGACCGGGTTCCGGAACGCTTCCGCTGTATGTTTATTCGTCAATCAGATACGGTGTCTCCCCTGTTATCAATGCGCTTTCCTTTGTCATGATACTCGGGACGATGGCAATCGCATTCATCTTCAGGAGGTTCCTGAAGACTGTAGCAGCCTCTTCGTAGGAAAGGAGGGAATATGGGAAGGAAAGCCATTGCAGTCATAGCAGCAGTGCTCCTCGTGCTCTGCTCATGCTCGAAATCGGATGACAATACGCTCTATCTCTATAACTGGACATACTATATGCCCGATAGCATCGTAAAGGGCTTTGAAGAGGAGACAGGGATCAGGGTAGTGATCGACAACTTCTCATCCAATGAGGAGATGTTCGCCAAGATCTCAGCCGGGGGCGGAAAGGGATATGACATCATATTCCCATCAGCCGACTACACATCGATCATGATCAAGCTGGGGATGCTTGAGAGAATCGACCACAGCAAGGTCGATAGCCTTAAGTACATCCCCTCGATAATCGAGGAGAAGGCAGACTACGATCCGAAGATGGAGTACAGCGTACCCTATTTCATGGGGGCGGCAGGCATTGCCGTGAACAGGAACAAGGTCTCCGGTTACGAGAGAAGCTGGAACATCTTCGCAGATAGCTCCATTAAGGGAAGGATGAGCATGCTCGATGACATGAGGGAGGTCATGGGCGATGCGCTCAAGACAATCGGATGCTCTGTGAATACAGCAGATGATGAGGAACTGGAGAGGGCTTTCAGGATCGTCAACGGGAAATGGAAGCCGAACCTTGTGAAGTTCGATGCAGAGTCATTCGCCAAGTCCTTCGCCCGTGAGGAGTTCTGGGTCGTCCACTGCTACCCTGAGAATGTCTTCGAGGAAGTGCCTGAGGAGAAGTGGGATATGATCGACTTCTTCATTCCTGAGGAGGGAGCCACCATGTACATAGACAACATGGTGATCCAAAAGGGCTCAAAGCACTACGAGAGCGCACTGAGGTTCATAGATTACGTGCATCGCCCTGAGGTCTATGCGCTCTTCCTTGATGAGTTCAATTTCCCAGCAACGACAAATACCGAAGCCGCGAAGTACACGACAACAGAGCCGTTCTTCAGTCCTGAGGACCTTGAGAGATGCGAGCTTCTGAAGGACCTTGGCGAGGACCTCGACAAATACAACGCACTCTGGCAGAAGATCAGGTACGAGGACTGAGCGCCCTTTCGGCTATCCTGAGCACAGTGGATGACAAAGCTGAGATCTCATCATCCGAGAGGAAAGAGAAGCCCGCTCTGTCTATGCCGCAGGCCCAGTTGATCGAATAGGCGATTGCGGCATTCCTGATGCTCTTCTCCCTGAGGAGGGCGGCTTCCGTTCCAAGCGTCATGCCGACTACATCGGCGCCTAATATGCCAAGCGCCTTTATCTCAGCTGCTGTCTCGAGCCTTGGGCCGTTTGTCATAGCATAGACCGATTCCCTATCGATCTCGAAGCCCATCGTCCTGCTCTCCGATGCAATGCGGTCCATCAGCTCTTCATCGAATGGCTTTTCCATCGAAGCGTGGACTGCCCTGTCAGAGAAGAAGGAGTTCTCCCTCGATGAGAAGAAATCGATGAAATCGGAGACAAGGCCGAAGCTGCCTGGCCTGATTCTATCCGTGATCGACCCGACAGCGTATATCGATACAGCCTCATCGACGCCAAGGGACTCAAGCGCTGCGATATTTGCTCTGTAGCTTATCCTGTCAGGCCTTGCCTTGTGGCCCTTCATATGCCTAGGAAGATATGCAATGCCATCTCCGAGAATGACCTCGGCGCTTCCGTATTCCGTATCTATCACAGTGCTCTCGGAAAGGAACCTGCTATCCTGATCTATCCCTGTCCCGCCTATTATCGCCTTCATAGGATTCCCTCCTTTGTGACAATTCCTCTTACAAGCTCTGAGGGGATAATATCGAAGCAGGGATAGATGCACCTGGCATCATCCTCTGCAACTGACAGATTCCCTATCTTCCTTATCCCATCCCCGCTTCTGTACTCGATCTCTATATCGCTCTTCGTCCTCTTGCTATCGATACCCATAGAGAGAGCGTAGTAAGGTATGCCGAAATAGGATGCAGCAATCGCATTCGAAAGCGTTCCGGTCTTATTCACGACAGTCCTGTCCGAAAGCGCCAGATCGGAGGCTGTCATGTACTTCTGGATCATGCCGCGCTGCATGAAATGGGCTGGCATCCCATCTGTAATGAGGTAGCACTCGGCCCCTATTTCCCTTAGGCAGGGCTCAGTAAGGTGGGCACCCTGCAGGTATGGCCTTGTCTCCGGCACATACACCCTTATTCTCTTTCCATTCGCCATCGCCTTTGCAACCGAGAGCATGAATGTATGCTCAGGAAAGCATGTAGTGAGGATCCCATCGCCATCCTCGATTAATGCCTCAGCCCTGTCAGAGACAGCATCATAGGCATCATCGTAGTACCTGAAGGCCATATCGACAGCCGACTCTATATCCTCCCCTGATGAGAGAAGCGCCTCAAGTGTCCTCTTCATGGTCGTATTCGTAGGCCTTGCGCCTGAGAGAGCTCTCACCGCAGCCTCGATATCACCGCCATGCATCGCTTCCAGCTTCAGCGCATTAAGAGCAACCTCCAATGGTCCTCCTCCCTGCGTCACCATGCTTCTTATGGCAGCTGATGCCTCAAGCGCATCCCTGCACTCGACTGTCCTTCTTTCAAAGGGCAGAAGACGCCTGTCGATTATGTAAAGCCTGCCGTTCTCTATATATGATATATTCCCATGCCTGAGGAAGGATGGGAGCATTCCCGATATATCCTTTGCCATGTCTTGTACGATAATCCAGTGCGCTTTCTTTGGCAACTTCAAAGTACATTCAAACTACATCGATACTGATTGACCCCTATCTTCATTGGAATTACATTATTCTTATAAAAAACATAAAGGAAATAACCATGAAAAAGACAATTTCGGTCATTCTTGCCCTGGTTCTCACTGCTATGTGCCTGTTTGCGCAGGGTGCGAAGGAAATCGGAGCCGATGAGGTAATGATCAGGATTGAGTCCATCACAGACAGAGGCGATGGATCCTATTCGATTGAGGGAATGAGGGAGAATGGAATGGCTGTTGTTTACCATATCCCAGTGACAGCAAAGGTCGGCTACCCTGTATCCCTCCTTGAAAACGGCGATTACGTGCTTATGAAGGATACAGGCATCGAGACCATGAGCCTGCCTCCTCAGCGCATCGCAACAGAGCTCAGATACGCAACCCCGCAGGTAGAGGCAGGAATCTACAATCCTGTTTTCGCAGAGCCTGAGGCTCTCCCTGGCCAGATTATATCCGAGGAGCCTACAGAGGAGCAGATGATCGCTGCATTCAACTACGGCTATGGCTACTTCTCGATGCAGGCCCTGCTCCAGCAGAACCTGATCGTACGCGGAGGATACTTTGCAAAGGGAATCTTCGACGCAGTCCAGAACGGAGCTGAGAATCCATTCCCGGAGGGTGGCACTCTCATGGACTACGATGAGATGAACGCAGCGATCGATGACTTCTACAGCAACGTGTACGTCGCCGGCCTTGCTATGGACTATGGTCCTGTATATGCAGACCTCGATGATGTCATCGCGCTCCCTGTCCCTTCAGAGCTTGCAGACCGCTTCAGCTATGCTTATGGCTATATCTCAACGATGAACCTCCTTTACAGCGGAATCGACATCTACTCAGGTCCTTTTGCAGATGGAATGCTCACAGCGCTCTACCAGAGCGAGCCAAAGATGACAGAAAGCGAGATGAACGATGCAATCGATACGTATATCGCTAAGCTGGAGGCTGAGTACAGCCAGTGGCTTGAGGAAGTCGCAGCAGAGAACCTCATGATCGCAGAATCCTTCCTTGAGGCAAACAAGGCCAGCGAAGGCATCACAGTGCTTCCTTCAGGCGTTCAGATCGAGCTTCTTGCATCCGATGGAGCAAGCGGTGCTAAGCCATCATCGACAGATACCGTCAAGGTCGACTATTCGCTCTCCCTTATCGATGGAACGCTTGTTGACCAGGGAACAGACGTGGATTTCCCTCTCACCTCTCTGATCCCAGGATTCGTCGATGCTGTAGTCAACATGAATGTCGGAGATACCGTAAGGGCATACATCCACCCAAGCCTTGGCTATGGCGAGACAGGCAATCAGTCAATCGCTCCGAACTCGCTTCTTATCTTCGATATCTATCTCAAGGAAATCGTGAAATAGGAAACGGAAGGGAATTATCGCTGCAAAGCCATCAGGCTATGCAGTGAAAGCACTCATAAGGAGTCTTCAGCAAAGG
>JAXFQZ010000095.1:0-12314 GCA_034178685.1 Candidatus Ornithospirochaeta sp.
ATGTCGTGGATCATAAGGCCTCTGAAGAGCTCCTTCTTTCCCCTGAATATGGCCTCGAGCGTCGAGAGCGTGAGCGTCTTCCCGAACCTCCTCGGGCGGGAGCAGAACACGTACGACCCAGGCTCCCTGATCAGCTCATAGAGCATGTCTGTCTTGTCGACATACACATAGCCGTTCCTTATAAGCGTCTCGAACGATGGATTTCCTATTGCTATGCTCTTCATACCCTTGATTATACCACAGTGCGCTCCCTTTACAAATCCCGGACCCTCATTATGGATGGAGGGCAGCATGCAGCCGGCTTGAAAGGCAATGAGATATACCCTCCTCAGAGCATCTCCTCCTTCTACTCCCCGATGTTCCTCTCCTAGGAGAGAAGCTGCTCCTCCCTTGAGAGCAAAGCCATCACATAGCCGCGGACCATCAACCATCCATATGCGTGCCATGCCCTGATCCATGGAATTGAGAAGATAACAGCACCATAATCAGGCATGGAGCCTTTTTCCCTGATTTGTATACCAAATCCATGAGCTATGGATTATCATATAGGAGCATCCAAAGAACAATACACCAAGGAGGAGGCCTCAGGGAATGAGGCTTGTTTGCTTATGAGACAGGAAGACATCCTATGGGCAGGCTCTGCTGCCGAAAAGACGCTCGACAAGATCGAAAGAAGCATTGACAGGATCGGATACAGCTATCCGCATGTAGCTCCGAACGGAAGATGGAATGACCAGGGACCGCGGTTCTGGGTTTCGGGATTCTGGGCAGGAATACTATGGCTTGACTGGAAAGCAAGGAAGAACGCAAAGGCAAGGGAGCTGGCGATCAGGCTTGAGGAAGGACTGGATGAGGTCCTTGATGGCTTTGACACGATCCACCATGATGTAGGCTTCATGTGGCAGCCGACTGCGCTTGCGCACTGGCAGGATGATGGGAACGATGAGTCAAGAAGGCGATGGATGAAGGCCGCAAGCCATCTCGCAGGCAGATTCAATATCAACGGGCGCTTCATCAGGGCATGGAATGACGAGGTGCAGAAGGACTGCCAGGGATGGGCGATCATCGACTGCCTGATGAACCTGCCCCTCCTTTACGCTGCATCCAAGCAGCTTGATGACCCGAGATTCAGGCATATCGCGATGGCTCACACAGACACAGTGCTTGAGAAAGGAAGAAGGAAGGACGGCAGTTATCCTCACATCATGAGCTTCGACCCGGAGACAGGAGAGAAGATCGGGAACCTAGGAGGACAGGGCTATGGACCTGACTCGGCATGGGCAAGAGGCCAGAGCTGGGCTCTGTATGGAAACGCCATAGCATACAGGGAGACAGGAGAGGAAAGATACAGAGATGCAGCTCTGCAGGTCGCATCGTTCTTCGTATCCCACCTGAATGAGGAGAATGTCTCAGTGTGGGACTTCAGGGCGCCTGAGGAGACACTGTATGCAATGGATACATCCGCAACAGCTATAGCTAGCAGCGGACTTCTGGAGCTTGCATCGCTTCTGGATGAAGGTGCTGATAAAGCATGGTGCGAGAGCAGCGCAATCAGGATGCTCAAGGGCCTTGAGAAGCACTATGCCGTATATGATGACAGCGTCGATGGAGTGATACAGAAGGGAACAGTGCACTTCCCTGCCGGGAAGAACATCAACGTCCCGATAATCTACGGCGATTACTACTACCTTGAGGCACTTCTGAAGACAAAGGGCATCAAGGGCTTCTTCTGATCCATAACGGGCCTTGCCTGCGGACAGGGCCCGATTGCTATAGGCATGGCATACGGCAGAGCTGGGAATGATCAGCGGATTGAGCATTCATTCCAATGCTGATTGGTCATTATGATATTGATCCCATTCTCCCTATTCACAGCATGCCATCACATCCGCACCCTTGCAAGTTTCATCCTTTGATGAAAGAGGGGCAGTGAACCAGTCTTGACTTCAATCAGGATAGCTGGAATAATAACCCACCCATCAAACAAGGAGTGAACATGGAGAAAGTCATTGAAACCGAGCGTCTTTTCCTGAGAAGGATGGATGATAGCGACTATAGCGATCTATGCCTGATCCTCATGGATGATGAGACGATGTATGCATACGAAGGCGCATTCACAGCAGAAGAGGCAAGGATATGGCTTGATAAGCAGATCGAGAGCTACGAAGCGCATGGCATAGGTCTATGGGCTGTGATCGATAAAGAGAGCGGAGCCTTCATCGGGCAGTGCGGGCTTACATACCAGACCTGGAAGGACAGGAAGCTCCTGGAAGTCGGTTATCTATTCAATAAGGCATACTGGCATAACGGATTTGCAGCGGAAGCCGCCTCTGCATGCCGCGAATATGCCTTCACAGCTCTTGGAGCAAGCGAGGTATCCTCGATAATCCGCAGCACGAACTGCGCTTCCATGCGTGTCGCAGTCAGGAACAGGATGCTGCCAAGGGACACCTGGACAAAGAGATACAGGGGTGTTGATATGCCCCACATACTATTCACAGCGGAAAGGGACTGAAAAGGAGGATCATCCACCTTTCAATCAGGCATACTGGGTCTCGTCCTTCATCCTTTCATAGCGTATATATGCTTCCCCTCTGATAATCAGCTCCATGCTGCTCTTATCAAAGGAAGGGGCAAGCGAGATAGCATTGCAGCAGAACGACTCGAAAGACGAATGGTCCTTCTTCTCTCCGATCATGCATGCATATGCTGATTTCGGAGAATACGCTCTGAGTTCGGAATTTAATAATACATCATTGTATCCTTCAATCTTCTCAGAGGACCATACGACCATGTATCCATCGCCCTTTCTGAGCATGATCCAATCCCATTCATGCACTACCTCATCGAACTTGCATTCAGGAAGGATGGGAATGCGCACATCATCGTATCCGACAATGGAATGGGAATCGATATAGCAAAGGCCCAGGGGATAATCGAAGGCAGCGGAGACCAGAAGGGCCACATAGGAACAGGAAACGTATACGGAAGGATATGCCTCTACTACAGGAAGGCAGGAATGGCCTTCAGGAGCATCCCTCTCTTCAGGAACGAGGTAGAGCTCATTCTTGAGGGAGAGATGCTTATACCTGAGAAGGATGCGCTGAAATCAGCTTCTGATGCCGATTGAGGATAGGGCTTCGATGAAGTATCCAAGGTCCCCATCGAAGGCAAATGCGTTCTCTGCGATCCTATCCTGGTCTTCCTTGCTGAAAGCGCCGCTGGAGAGTGTCCTGAACTTAGAGACGAGGTCCTCATCCGATACGCCCTTGGACCATCTGCTCCCGATGGCTTCCTTCTCAAGGCGTGTGCCGTCCTTGAGAGCGACTCTGACGATAGCTCCCCTTATCGAGAAGGATGAGTCACCGTACTCCTTATGCTCATAGACTCTGACGCGGTCCATGAGGCTCCCGTACTTTCCGCTTGAGAGGCTTTCCGGGAGGAATGCATCAGGAAGCAGCGCTCCTGTCTCTATGCAGACGGATACCGTATATGGAAGTGATAGGCGCGCGGAGGATACATTCAGGGGCTCCATGACTCCGCTGTTGAGCTGATACGAATACGGGTACGTCTCGACCTCGACACTCTCCACATCGGAGGCATTGAAAGGATGCTCTGCAAGAAGGGCAAGCAATGCGCTCATTGCAGGATGCACGGATGCGCATGCGCTGAATTCCTTGAATGAGAGCTTCATGATCAGGAAATCCCTGGCGATCTCTCCTTCAGCTTCCTTCCCTGAGTAGATGCTCTTCAGGGACTTGCTCCCATCCAGGATTCCCTCCGGTCCTGTGAGCCCTCTCTTTGCGGAGTTCACAGCCACAAGCCCAAGATACGTTCCCCATCCTCCGTAGTAGTCCTTCGAGTCATCTCCTGACATGAAGCTTATGAAGGGGCATACAGGAAGAAGGCTTCCAGCGATCCCGATCGCGTTGCGCATCTCTTCCTTCGTAAGGCCTGCTATCATGCCTCCTGTTGCAAGGGCGGCGAATGCTCCATTGAGCCCCGGGCCATGAAGACCCAGCTTCCTCACATTCTCTGTTGAGAGAAGCCCCATCCTGAGGCATAGGTCGTATCCGAAGAGAACAGCCCTGATCACAGTGTCCGGATCGGGGTTGTACTTCTCGGCAGCTGCGAAGGCGGCAGACCATACGTAGACGCCCGGGTGGACCGAAGCGCCGATCCCTGAGACATCATCGAGCTCTATGTTGCTCGTCCTCGCGGCATTGGCAAAGGCAGCGGCCTCCATGCATAGCCTTGCGCCTCTTCTGCCCCAGATCGTGCTCTCGCCATCCCTGCTGATGGACTTCACTGTCTCGATTATCCCAGCGCAGAGATCCTTCTCTGCTGTGTATGCAGTGCATCCCATGTAATCTATCAGGCAACGCCTGACCTGATGCATCACATCCTCTGGGACATCCTCGATCCTGAGGCCATAGAAGGCATCGAGTATCCTATCTATATAGCTCATGCGAATTCCCTCCATCTATGGCAAGCGACATAGTGGCCGCTCTTTGCTTCCTCCAATAGTGGAGTGACGCTATGGCACTCATCCTTGGCAAACGGGCATCTTGATGCGAAGCGGCATCCAGGCTTGGGATCGACAGGGCTTGTGATCTCTCCCTTGAGAAGCTCATGGTGCACTCTCCCGCGATGCACTACAGGCTGTGGTATCGCGGCAAGAAGCGCCTTCGTGTAAGGATGGATCGTATTGCCGAAAAGCTCATCCGTAGGTGCCTTCTCGACTACGCAGCCAAGGTACATGACCATGATGCTTCTTGAGATATGCCTTACAACCGACAGGTCATGCGTGATGAAGAGATACGAGAATCCCCTCTCCTCCTGCAGGTCCTGCATCAGGTTTATGATCTGGGCCTGGATCGAGACATCGAGCGCCGATACTGGCTCATCGCATACGATGAACTTCGGCTCGAGGGCAAGCGCCCTTGCGATGCCTATCCTCTGCCTTCTTCCGCCATCAAGCTCATGCGGGTATGAGTTTATGAACCTGGATGCAAGCCCTACTGTATCCATCAGGTCCTTCACCCTGCCCTCTATCTCCGCTTTCGGATGCATCCTGTTGATGATCATAGGCTCAGCGATCGTCTCTCCGACAGTCATTCTCGGGTTGAGGGACGAGAACGGGTCCTGGAAGATCATCTGGAGGTTCTTTCTGAGCGAGAAGCTGTCCTTCTCCTTCAGGATATCCCTTCCTTCGAAGAAAACGCTGCCGTCAGTTGCAGGAAGGAGCTTGATCACGACCCTTCCGAGAGTGGACTTTCCGCAGCCGGACTCGCCTACGACACCCAGTGTCTCTCCCTCATCGACTGTGAAATCGACGCCATCGACTGCATGGAGCATTCCATTAGGCGTCTTGAAATACTTCCTGAGATTCCTTACTTCAATCAAAGATGGCATATTGCTCCTACTTTTCTTCCGGATGGAAGCATCTTACGCGGTGTTCTCCGGAGAGAACCTTCTCCTCAGGCTTCTCGAGCCTGCACCTCTCATCGGCTCTCGAGCATCTCGGAGCAAAGGGGCATCCCTTAGGCAGATCCGTAGGATCGGGCATAAGGCCGTTGATAGGATGAAGCCTCTTCTCCTTGATGTTCATCGATGGCAATGAGCCGAAGAGCCCTATGGTATATGGATGGGCAGTATGCTCGTAGATCTCCTCGATAGTGCCGCTTTCGACTATCGTTCCTGAGTACATGATCGCAACCTTGCTGCATATCTCGGCAACGACCCCGAGGTCGTGCGTGATCAGGAGCATGGAGGTGCTGTACTCCTCCCTGAGGTTCCTCATCAGCTCCAGGACCTGTGCCTGGATCGTCACATCGAGTGCCGTAGTAGGCTCATCCGCGATGATGATCTCAGGACGGCATGCCAGTGCGATTGCTATGACGACCCTCTGCTTCATTCCACCTGAGAACTGATGGGGATACTCGTTCATCCTCTCCCTGGGGATTCCGACTGTCTCAAGCATGTCGGCAGCGATCATCTCAGCATCGAGCCTGCTCACCTTCCTATGCTTCCTCACGACCTCTGCAATCTGGTCGCCGACCCTCATTACAGGGTTGAGGCTTGTCATAGGATCCTGGAAGATCATCGATATATCGTTTCCGCGGATAAGCCTCATCTCGATCTCAGAGGCCTTCGTAAGCTCCTTGCCCTTGAGGCAGATCGAGCCTGAGACTATCCTTCCTGGCGGATCCGGGACAAGGCGCAGAAGCCCGAGAGCAGTAGTTGTCTTGCCGGCTCCTGTCTCTCCGACAAGCCCGAGCGTCTCGCCCTTCCTGAGCGAGAAGCTGATTCCGTTGACGGCATGGACCTCGCCATCATCGGTGAAGTAATGTATCACAAGGTCCTTTACGCTTAGGATTTCCTCTCTATTCTCTTCCATCTTCTACCTCTTGAGCTTCGGGTCGAGCGCATCCCTCAGTCCATCCCCGAAGAGATTGAGAGAGAGAACAGTGAACATGATCGCAAGTCCTGGGAAAATGACCTCGTGCGGGTAATCCCTCATATACGTGCGCGCTGTCGAGAGCATGCTTCCCCATTCCGGCGTAGGCGGCTGTATTCCAAGCCCGAGGAACGAAAGGGCAGCAAGCATGATGATCGACTTTCCGATTCCGAGCGTTGCCTGGACGATGATCGGAGCAAGGACGTTCGGGAAGATGTAATGCGCGATTATATGCGTATTCGATGCGCCTATGCATCTTGCGGCCTCGATGTACTCCTGGTCCTTGACTGTGAGCGTGGAGCCCCTGACGACCCTTGCGAATGTAGGGATCGTGCTTATCGAGAGGGCAATGACGGCATTTACAAGCCCCGGTCCGAGGGTCGTGGTGATGACAATCGCAAGAACCGTAGAGGGAATGGACATCATTATGTCGCATGCGCGCATGATCACTGTCTCGAGCTTCTTTCCGAAGAATCCTGCGACAGCCCCGAGGATGCATCCGACGCTCGCGCCAAGAGCCAGGGAGATGAATCCCATCACAAGCGATATCCTTGCACCGAAGACAACCCTGCTGAAGATATCCCTTCCGAAGTTGTCAGTACCGAAGATATGGGCTCTGGATGGCGTCTGGTTAAGCGCTGTATAATCCTGCGCCGCATAGTCATAGGGTGCGATGAAATCCGCAAAGACCGCGCAGAGTACAAGCAGAGTGAGGCCGAATAGCCCGAGCATGGCAAGCCTGCTCTTCCTGAGCCTTCTCCAGACATCCTGCGCCTGGCTTCTCTTTCTAGTCTCCATCATGCCTCCTCCTTTGCCTTAGCGCGCCTGACCTTCTTGCGTTCATACTGCGCCTTGATCCTTGGATCCGCTAGCGCATACATGAGATCTACGCATAGGTTGACTATGGAGCACATAAGGGCAATCACAAGCACTCCGCCCTCGACTATCGGGTAATTCCTGTTCTTGATGGCATCGACCATCATCTTTCCCACTCCCGGGATAGCGAAGACCTGCTCGTTGACGACAGCGCCTGACAGTCCTCCAGCGAACTGGATTCCGACAGTCGTAATGATAGGGATCAGAGCGTTCTTCAGGGCATGCTTGAAGATCACCTCCTTCTCTGACAGTCCCTTTGCCTTCGCGGTCCTGATGTAATCGGACCTGATGACCTCCAGCATGCTTGACCTTGTCATCCTGGTGATCGTGGCAAGGGAGGCTGCGCTGATGCTTATCACAGGCATTATGTAGTACAGGGGACCATAGAGACCCGATGCAGGAAGGACTCCTAGCTTGACTGCGAAGAAGAGGATCAGAAGAAGCGCCAGCCAGAAATTAGGCATCGTGATGCCGATCAGGGCAAGCACCGTGATGATGTTATCAAGCAGGGTATACTGCTTGACTGCGCTTATTATCCCTGCAGGTACACCGACAGCGACTGCAAAGAGGCAGCTGAGGACAGAGAGCCTTATCGTAACAGGAAGCCTGGAGATGATCTCCGAGGTGACTGGTACCTTCGTCATGTAGGAGGTGCCCATATCGCCATGCAGGAGATTCCACATGTATATCAGGTACTGCTGGAAGAACGGCTTATCGAGGCCCATCTCCTCCCTGAGTGCCAGGACCTCCTCCTCTGTTGCTGTATCTCCAAGGATAAGACGCGCAGGATCCCCATCGGTGAAGTGCATCATCGTGAAGATCAGGAATGTAACACATAGAAGGACAGGTATTGTCACAAGGATACGCTTAAGAATATAACGCCCCATCTATTGCTCCTTTTTTATGAGATGCAAAGGAGGCCATCCTGCAATGGCCCCCGATGCATGGAATCGAATCAGAACTCGACCACTGTGAGATCTGGGATGACATTCGGATAGAATGGCAGGTTCTTGATCTGAGCAGATGCACCGTATGCATTGCCTGGGAATGCGATAGGGAATGTATAGAGATGCTCAGCAAGGTAATCCTGAAGCTCTCCATATACCCTGATGCGCTCCTCGACATCGTATGTCGAGATACCCTTATCGAGGTAATCCTGCACCTTCTGGTCGTTGTGCCTTACGGAGATGGTCCTTGCGATAGGCCATGCGAGAAGAGCAGCTGATGGATCGTTGATAGCCGCAGTGTTGGTCATCAGCGATACAGCGATAGCGCCTGAGTTGTTCAGTGTAGTGAACTGGGCAAGGTCAACGAACTGGATCTCGCAGTCAACGCATCCGAGTGCGGACCACATGGACTGCACAGCCTCAGAGAAGTTCCTGTTGAGAGTGCTGTCATATGTGGTGTATACGAGCTTCAGGTGGTTCTTCTCATTATATCCTGCCTTTGCAAGGTACTCCTTTGCCTTCTCTGGATTGTACTCAGGAAGAGCTGTTTCCTTGTGTCCGATGATCGTGGATGAGTAGTAGCTGTCAGCAACCGTTGCCTTTCCGCCCCAGCCGATCTCGACGAGAGCTGGCTTATTGAGGGCATATGAGAGACCGAGCCTTACGTTGTAGTCATCATATGGCTTGATATCGCCATTGTATGTAACGAAGCTGATTCCCTGGGTGTTGCCGCTGATCAGCTTTGTCTTAGGATTGCTCTCGATTCTCTCCCACTCTGTTGAAGGAAGGTTGAATGCGATATCGACTCCGCCTGTCTCAAGCTCGATTGCCCTTGAGGAGCCTTCGACGATGACGCGTGCAACGAAATGGTCGAATGCCACTGGATTTCCCCAGTATGAAGGGTTCTTCTCAAGCTCGATACGGTCTCCGCTGACCCACTTGCCGAATACCATAGGACCTGTTCCCATAGGCTTCCTGCTCTTGTCCTCAGCGCTTGCTGTCTCATAGTAGTTCTTGCTGATGATAGCGCAGCGATGCGATGCAAGAGCTGGGATCAGAGCTGCATTCGGAGTCTTGAGCCTGACAATCAGGTGCGTGTCATCGATGATCTGGAATGCCTCTGTGTCGATCGATCCGAAGAGATTGGATGTGAAGGAGCTCTTAGCGGCTGTTGCAAGCGAATAAGCAACATCCTCGCTCGTCATCTTCGATCCGTCGTGGAAGAAGACATCATCCCTGAGGGTGAGCGAGAGAGTGAGGTCATCGACCATCTCATACTCAGTAGCAAGGAATGGATAGATGTTTCCATCGAGATCGGACATCAGGAGAGGCTCATATACAAGCCTGGATACTACAAGGCCGTTCTGGTTCGAGTGAGCATATGGATCGAGCTGCTGAGGCTCTCCATCAAGAGCAACAATAAGGGTGTCCTTAGCCGCTGCAGCTGCTGTATCTGCCTTCTCAGAGCTGCCCGTTGCGAAAAGAGCAGAGAGAGAGGCAATAAGCACCAATAAAACAATAGCAAAATGCTTCATTTTGACTAAACCTCCGAATGTGTAGAAAAACACATTCGTTAGTCTAACCTATCTTAATGAGAATATTCAACATGACACTGTATCTTTATGCAGTGATTATTCAGACAAGAAGATCCATAGCCCTTCCATCGATACCGCTTCCCATGTCTATCGAGAAGAGGCTCATGATCGTCGGAGCCTCATCGACAAGCCTTCCGTACTCGATCACGTGGCCCTTCGCCGCTCTCTTTCCCGAGACGATGAAGGGAGGATTGGGTCCCTTCTCGGGGGCAAAGCCATGAGCGGAGAGCGAGGACCTGCAATCTCCCTCAGTGGGCCTCCTGGCAGTCTCCCCCGATGCCTCCGAGCCGAATACGACATGGTCCCTGGCCTCCAGCACGCATGAGAAAGGCCCAGAGAGATGGTATATCTCCTTCGCTTCGAATGGATTCAGGACCCTCTCTATGTACTCAGGGTACTCATCCTTTATGCTCTCCATGACAGAGATGGCCTCCTTTTCATCCACTCCCCTGCTGTATACATGGCATGAGAACGTGCAGCTCTGGGCAATGATCCTCCAGTCACGCACATTGCCATCCTCATCAGTATCTATGTATCCCCTTTCGGCAAGGACCTTATTGATATTGAATACCATATCGATATCCATATGGCCATGGTCGCCAAGGATGAAGAACGTTGTGTCCTCAAGAAGACCTGCATCCTCCACAGCCCTGACAATCTCGCCGACCCTGTCGTCTATGAAGTCGATTGCATGGAGATTGAGGCCTGTTCCCGACCCGTTCCTATGCCTCTGATGGTCAAGATATGAGAAGTGCACGAAAGTCAGGTCCGGCCTGTATTCCCTTATTATGTCTGAGGCTGATGCGGAAGCAAAATAATCAAATCCAGGCGTCCGCATCCAGTCCAGCAGGTGCCTGTTTCTCTCGAATATGACCTTGCAGGATGGGCTGTCAGCAAGATCGAAGAAGGGTTCGGGATCATCATCCGGCCCATTGGCCCAGATCTCTGCGATTATGTGGTCGGCGCTTCCTCCTCCCTGCACAGGCCAGCATATGCTTGCAGTGACAAGCCCCTTGCTATGGGCCGCATCGTGCATAGTCGGGACCTTTATCGCATCTGCAAGCCATAGCCATCTGCCATCCAACGTCTCATTGTGTATAACGCCATGCTTATCGGGGTAGCAGCCCGTCATGATAGTCGTATGGCATGGATATGTATACGTCGGGTATATGCAATGGATCTTCCTTGCAAGGGCACAATCCCTCAGGAGCTTTCCCATGTTCCTTCTTTTCCTGAATTCCTCCAGATCCTCCTCGATCAGAGCATCTATGCTTATCACAACTGCCTTGTCCATGGCTAAATCGTGATTCAACGCACAGCCTTTGTCAACTATTGGCAGAATCCCCCATATGTGCTATCCCATTCAGGGAGAGCTCATATATGGATATTCTGCTTACAAACGATGATGGATTCGGCTCAATCGGCATTGTGGCGCTTGAGAAGGCTCTGATGGAAAAAGGCCACAGCGTGTATGTCATAGCACCAGACAAGCAGAGAAGCGCTTCATCGCACTCTGTGGACTTCAGGGCCCCAAGCAGGATGAAGGCATTCGATGAAAGGCATTTCGCATCGGAGGGAAGCCCTGCTGACTGCATACTATCAGGCATTGCAAGGAACCCTGAGCCGCCAGTGCATCCAGATCTTGTGATCTCAGGGATCAACAAGGGCCTCAATGCATCGACTGACATCTTCTACAGCGGCACATGCTCAGCCGCAAAGGAGGCAGTGATCTCGGGCTACAGGGCAATAGCGATCTCTGCAGAGAGCTCGGATGCCTTTCCCGAGACAAGCAGGAAGGCAGCATCCTTCCTGGCAGAGAACCTATCATCAATCGCTGGCTCGATCGAGGAAGGAGCATTCATCAACATAAACGTCCCAGAAAGCACAGACGGAAGGACATGGGAGATAGGGAGCCTCTCTTACTTCGAGCATAGGGACCCAGAGAGGCCTGAGGACAGGTATTTCATGGCCGGTCACATCGATGAGAATAGAGTGGATGGCTACAGGACGGACCTATGCCTATGCGCAAATGGCGTTATATCCATCACTCCGATATCGGTCTCGCCTGCGCTGTCATCCAGATCGTGCAGTGCTCTCGGGAATCAGGCCAGGAAATCGTAAATGGTTCTTCCAATCGCTCCATCAGCATAAAGCTCCGATCAGAGCTCAAGCGTCTCAAGCTCCCTGGCGATAGCAGCACCAGGGATGATGCATGCTTCAGCTTCCAGATCCCTGGTATCGCTGTAGTACGGGATGTGGATGATCCTCGTAAGAGCTGCATTGCACTTGGATGCGAATAAAGCGCACTCCTTCCCGTTCATATGCCCCATAGCGCTCCCTGAGCCGTATTTCGAGAGAAAAGAGCACTCTGCGACTAGGAGGTCCGCACCCTCTGCCTTGACTGCAATCGAGTCTGAGAAAGCGCCATCGGATGTG
>JAXFQZ010000014.1:0-9394 GCA_034178685.1 Candidatus Ornithospirochaeta sp.
GTGCATGCCGTGCGTGGAAGATACTACCTGGAAGGCAGGAAGGATAACCTATTTGTAAGCGAGTCTGGCGAGAACATCAGCCCTGAACGCATAGAAGGTCTCCTTTCGTTCAATGATGCTAGGGATGTATGCCTCATCGGATGTCCTGATGGCGGACTACTGCTTATAATATCCGTTCTCAGAGGCCTTCCTGATGAGCGTGTTGAAGAGCTGGAGCGTGGTATAAAGAAGCGTCTTATCGAGCTGAAGATCTCTTCGGAGATCAGGAGCATATTCTTCACATGCACGCCTCTTATAAAAGGTAATGAGTTCAAGGTTAACAGGAGGAGAATCGCTGAGGAATACTATTGCGGGAGCCTCGAGAAAGCCTGCGGATTCAGTAAGACACCAGGACAAAGCAGCTCTCCTTTGATGGACAGAATCAGAAATGCATTCTCATCTTCCCTTGGCAAGGATTCTTCAGCAATAGGAGATGATGACGATTTCTTCCTGGACCTGGGCGGTAGCAGCCTGGATTACCTTGCTCTTGTCACAGAGCTTGAGAGCCATATGTTCTTCATTCTTCCTGAGGAAGGGAAAAGCAGACTGCGTACAGTCTCAGACTTCTGCAGAGCGATAGAGAATGGAGGAATCCATGGGTAAGCGTTTTTTCAATAGCTTTGTGAAGATCACAGGATTCCCATTAGCACTGTTGTTTCTCAGATTCAGATGCTTCTACGAGGACAAGGATGCACAAGGATGCAGAATAAAGGGACCTGCGATAATCGTCTCGAACCATACGTCTGTCTGGGATTATGCCATTATGCTTTTCCTGTTCTTCTTCAGGACGATAAGGGTTCAGGCTGCTGAAGTGCTATACAGGAAAAGGCTTCTTGCCTTCTTCCTTAACCGGATGGGAGCGATATACGTAAACAGGCAGAGCTGCGACTATGCATTCCTCGATCAAAGCGAGGATGTCCTCAAGAAGGGCGGAGTTCTATGCATATTCCCTGAAGGACGGATTCCGAAGGAGGATGAGACACCTCCTCTTGAATTTACGTCTTCATTCGTGCGTATTGCGCTCGAGACAGGTGTGAGGATAATCCCTGTGTACACAGATGGAAGATACTTTGGAAAGGGGCCTGCAAGCGTTGTGATCGGAAAGCCAATAGATGCATCTTCGCTTCTTGATGAATCGAAGGGGCCGAAGGAAAACCTCGATGCAATATCAGGCTATGTCAGAGAAAAGGTCATGGGACTGAAGGAGTTTATAGGTGAAAAGGGATATTGAGCCCAAGGGCAGGATCTTCTCATTCAGCTTTCTATTCTATGACATCCTGAAGAATGCAGCATATGCGATTGCTATTCCGAAATTCCGTGTCAAGAGGATCTATGAGAACAGTGAGGCGAGAAGAAGAATCAAGGGAGGTGCTCTTGTGATCTCGAACCACATCGGGTATTACGATCCGATTTACATGTGGTATGCAATCCCATATAGACGCCAGCATTGCATTTGCCTGGATATGTTCTTCGATAAGCCATTGAAGGCATGGTTCTTCAGGCATGCGTTGTGCATTCCGATTGACAGGGATAATTTCTCGATGGAGTCATTCAGGAGCATTGTTGGTCATCTTGAGAAGGATGAGATGGTGTGCCTGTTCCCTTCAGGTCATATCTCGAGCCAGGAGGATAGCGCTTCTGAAGCATTCAAGAGCGGTATGGTCATGATGGCCCATATGAGCGGGAAACCGATAATACCTCTATACTTCGAGAAGCCTAAGACATTCTTCCATCGGCTAAAGGTCGTGATAGGAGAGGGGATATCCGTTCCAAGAAGGATGAGCCTCGCTGAGATGGATAGTATTACAAAGTCTATTCAGGAAAAGGAAATAAAGCTTAAGAAACTAATGGAGATGAATAATGGTATACAAAACAAGCGCTGATCCTTTCAGAAAGTATTCGGGAAGTGAAGTCTTTGATAGAATCAGGACATTCGAGACAATAGGAGAGATGTGGGAGAACTCCGTGAAGGAGTATGGCTCCCTGAATGCCATCGAGACCGAGTCATCATGCCATACGTTCAGTGAGCTTGATGGCGATGTGAGGCACTTCAGGCCTTTGCTTGAGGGATTAGCAGGTGAGAGAATCGGAATCCTTGTCCCCAATTCCTATGATTTTGCAAAGGTCTTCATTGCATCTTCAACTGCCGGCTGCACGGCAATGATTCTTCCTCCCCATCTCCCGAAGGAGGCTGTCTATGGCATTTCGATGCAATATGGGCTCAAGGCGGTCATTTATGCATCAGCTTATTCTGATAAGGTATCGTTGCTTAGCAATGTCCGTCTCATCGGTGCTGAGGATTGCTCAGAAGAGGAGTCAGAGGCTGTTGTGTCCAAGGGTGATGACGATGCCGTGATAATGTTCACGGGTGGTACCACCGGAAAGAGCAAAGGTGCTCTCCTTTCGCATAGGGCCGTGATGCAAGGAGTGGCCAACGGATGCTATGGCACAGGGGATGTCTTCAATCAGCGTTACATCCTGGTATTGCCGCTTTTCCATGTGTTCGGACTGATAAGGAACCTTCTTACGAGCCTCCAGACAGGAAGCGATATTTTCATCTGCAGCAGCAACAAGGATCTTTTCAGGGATATTGCAGTATTCAGGCCTACATACCTTGTAGCTGTTCCTGCTCTTGCAGAGATGGCGCTTACTCTTTCCAGGAAGTTCGGAAGGAACATGCTTGGCCCGGATATGAAGTATATTATCTGCGGCTCTGCTCCCGTTCCTCCATATCTTGTGAGCGAATACAGGAAGCTCGGAATAACCCTATGTCCAGGCTATGGCCTGACTGAGTCAGCAAACCTCGTATCGGGCAATCCCGATCCATTCAGCAAGCCCGATAGCATAGGGCTTCCGTACCCAGGCCAGGAACTCAGGTTCGAGGATGGTGAGCTATGGCTGAAGGGCAGGAACATAATGAAGGGCTATGTGGGTACAGACGAGGAGTCTTTCCATGATGGATGGTTCAGGACAGGTGACCTTGTACGCATGGATGATGATGGCTTTCTGTACATCACTGGAAGGATCAAGGAAATCATAATCCTCTCAAACGGGGAGAATATTTCACCGGCAGAGGTAGAAGCAAAGTTCAATGCGCTTTCCGAGATACAGGATTCCCAGGTCTTCGAGGATGTGGATGAGGGAGGAAGGCATTTCCTGGCGCTCGAAGTCGTTCCCAGGATGACGGAGCTTACCGATATAGCCCCAGAGAGCATTGAGGCATATCTCAGGACAAAGCTTGAAGCTGTGAACGATTCGCTCCCAGAGCATCAGAGGGTAAGCAGGATCACGATAAGGACCTCGGATTTCGAAAGGACTCCGAGCATGAAGATAATAAGGTACAGGAAATGCAGATAACAGAGGACCAGATAATAAAAGAGCTCAAGGATATACTTATTTTCGCAGATCCGTCGAAGAAGGATGCTGTGGAAGGATGCACGATGGCGTCAAGGCTGAGGGAGGACCTGGGGCTCTCCTCAATAGGCATACTCTATATCGTGATAGCAATCGAGGAGACTTTCCATATCCGGTTTAAGAATGCCGGGATGGCGGACTTCAAGGTGCTTGGGGATGTTGTCGGATACATACTCAGGGAGATGCAGTAGCAGGGGGAGTATCTTGGAGCGTCTTCACTTTACCGATATCTACATTGCAAGGATCGATGACAGTCTTTTTACTGGGCCAGTGCTTCCTCCAGAGAGGGAAAGGTACATCAAAGAAGCAAATGACAGAAAGCTCAGGGATAGCCGCAGGGCCGCATGGAATCTGCTGAAGCTTGGCTATGAGAGGAGCTTCGGGATGCCTTTCCCCTCGGATGTCATTTCAATGGATGAAAACGGCAAGTGGGGATCCGATGATTTCTTCTTCTCCATCTCGCATTCAGATCGCTATGTGACTGTATCCCTTTCCGATAGGGAATGCGGTATCGATATCGAGGAATCCGGAGCATTCAGCGAGCGCTTCGGGGAAAGGAAGGAGATGCTCTCCCTCCGTCTCTTCGGCAGCAGGCTTGATGATCTTTCTTTCCTTAAGCTCTGGACAGGGAAGGAGGCGGGATACAAAGCATATGGGGACTGCCTTCCATACATGGAAGGTCCTTCATCGCATCCTGCTTATTCATGGCGTCTCGATCCTGGTGATGGAGAAGCGGTAATGGCTCTTTCTTCCGAGGATCCGGGGGATCTTCAGATCTTCATTCTCGCTGATGGAGGTTTCAGGAGCATAAAGGGAGAGGAGCTTTAATGAGATTAGCTATCTGCTTACTGATTGTTCTCTATGTCATGTTTGTTACCATACCTGGCATAGTCCTCTTCTTCCTCTGTTTCAGACGAAGGAAAGAAGACCTCTTTTCATTTCTGGAAGAAAAGAGGATTCCGTTCAGGGACTTCTCTGAGAGAATAGATGAAGCATATTCATCGCTTGCTGATAGGGGAATCAGGGAAGTCTCCATCGTCTCCGATGATGGGAAGGCTCTGAAGGGATATCTGATAGACCAGGGCATGAAGGATCTGTTCATCTTCTTCCATGGCTTCAACCATGGTTCTGTTGAGGAGGTGATGCCGCTTTCTGCTAAGCTTGCCTCTATTGGCTATAGCATTCTATTCGTTTCCGAACGTGGTCATGGTGAAAGCGAAGGTCATCTGTTATCCCTTGGCCTTCTTGAAAGCAGGGATGTCCTTGGCTGGATTGACTGGGCTGAAAGCAATGGTGCACGGAGTATCTATCTATATGGTATCTCCATGGGAGCTAGTGCGCTTGCCTATGCTTCGGATAGCTTTCCCCCATCTGTTAGGGCTACGGTCCTCGATGCTCCGTTTGTCTCACCGTATCTTCAGATGGTACAGGAATGCAGGAAGCGCCATGCTCCATGGCGTATTGTGATTCCGTATTTCATAGCTCTGGGAAAGCTCTTCTTTCACGATGATATCAGGAGGAGGACAACGGATTCGCTGATGCGCTCGGACGGTAGCTTCATGTTTATCCATGGAGAAAGGGATGACACTGTATATAAGGAAACCTTTTCAAAGGTTTATGAAAGCTGCTCCTCTGACGATAAAAGACTTCTCGTCATAGAAGACGGGGAGCATTCCAACTCTCTGCTCAAGGGAGGGGCAGAAGCAGAGGATGCAGTGATTGGATTCTATGAGGAACACAGATTAGGGAGGAATAAATGAGAGACTATGCAATCTTATCGGATGGAACTTGCGATCTATCTGATGAACTAGCATCGAAGTATGGTATTGAGATCGTGGCAGGGCATCTATGCACGCCATCGAAGGAGGAGTTCCAGTGTCCTCTGAGATGGGATCGCTTCACAAGCAAGGAGTTCTATCAGGATCTCAGGAAGCACCCAAATGGATATACAACATCACCTGCAAGCATCGCAGAGCTCGAGAATGCGATGGAAGCGCATGTAAGGAAGGGAGAGGGTGTCATCTACGTCACGATGTCGAGCGGAATGAGCGGTTCATACAACTTCGCATCAATGGCAAGGAACAACATCCTTGAACGCTATCCAGATGCAAGGATCTACGTCCTTGATTCGCTGCGGTTCGGACCAGCCGTGGGCCTTTTGGATACAGACCTCGCCGTACTCAGATCGGAAGGAAAGAGCATGGATGATGCGGCAAGGATCATGGAAGAGAGGAAGAACACATATCATCAGGCAGGATGGCTTGACGATCTTAGCTTCGTGGCATCAAAGGGAAGGCTTACCCATGCTAAGGCATTCATGGGGACTCTGATAGGCGTTAAGCCAATCGGCGAGTTTGATTACAACGGAATGACAACAGTGCTTGGAAAGGCAAAGGGGGCGAAGAACGCATACAGGGTCCTTATCGGATACATGAGGGAGACGATACTTGATCCTGAGAATCAGACGATCTTCATCGCTCAGTCAGATAGGCTTGAAGCTGCCCAGGAGTACAAGAAGCTCATCGAGCGTGAGATCAGGCCCAGGGAGGTGATCATCAATGATGTCTATCCTCTCACAGGTGCCAATGTAGGTCCGGGTCTGATGGCTGCATACTACAGGGGGACTCCTATTTCAAAGGACCTGTCGAAGGAAAGGGCTATTATCGAAAGACTTCTCAAGGAGGCATGATATGAGGAAGCTGACTAAGAAAAGCCATATGTTCCTATATGGAATCTCCGGAATGGGTGTGAATATGATCAACCTGATGGTTGGATCGTATCTCTGCAGCGCGCTTCTGATAGGAGGCTTCAGCAATTCTGTGCTACCATATCAGACGTATGCTCAGAAGGATCTTGTGATTCTTGCGCTTTGGTCTGCTTTCGGTGTCATTGCCAAGATAATCGATGGAATCATCGATATCCCGATGGCTGCGTTTGCGGACAACCTGAATACACGCTGGGGAAGAAGGCGTCCTGCGATCCTCATGGGATTCATTCCTATGGTAATCGCATATCTGCTGTTCCTCGTTGTTCCAGATCCAAGCGGAGCAACGCTGGGAAATACTGTCTACTACGGCATAGTCCTATGCATATTCTACAGCTTCTATACCCTCACGATGGTAACATACTATGCGACATTCACTGAAATCGTCGAGACAGAGCGTGACAGGAACTACATTTCGAACGTCAAGGCTGTATGCGATATCGTCTACTTCATCATGGGCTATGTAGGTGTGAGGGCAATGCTCAATGGCATGAATGTGCGTCTTGTTGCATTGATTGTCCTTCCAATCACACTCACGATGATGATCCCATTCTTCCTTATCAGGGAGAAGGGAGGCGAGGTATCCAATAAGACTGAGAAGGTGAGCCTTGTGGATTCCCTTGGCAAGACGATGCGCAACAGGCCGTTTGTATATTGGATGGTCGTCTATTCATTCATGCAGATGGGAGTCCAGCTCTTTCTTGCAGGAATCAATGAGTACTTCTCGTTCACCGGGATGAGCATGATACTTGTCATGATGTCTTCCTTTGCACCAGTTCCGCTGACGCTGCAGATATACAACAGGATCATGAAAAGAAAGGGCTTTGGGATGGCTATACGCTATACCTTGCTCTCATACTCCCTGAGCATGTTCCTGCTCTTCATCCTTGGCCTGCAGGAGAATGGAAGCCTGAAGAACATTCTCTCTGTTGTATTCGGCCTGATCAGCTCTCTCTCGATCGGAGCAATCTTCTCCGTTGCTTACTCGATTCCATCCCAGCTTGCATCCGATGAGGGTGAAAAGACAGGCGATACGAACTCAGCTATGTACTTTGCTGTTCAAGGGTTGTTTGCAGGAGTCTCCACAGGTATCGGCTCCTATGTCATCCTCAATGCCCTCAAGGGTACGGGAAGCAGCGGATCCGGTGCGATAGTGTACATGACGCTGTTCTCTTCCATTCTGACTCTTGTCTCGTTCGCATTCACATTCATGCTGCCTAAGACTGTGCTGAGAATAGGAAAGGAATGATATAGCTATGGGACATGCAATTGACGGCCTTGTTATGGATAGGATGCTGAATGGAGGCCTATCGTATCTATGCAGTGAGGAAGAGGAGATCAATGCGCTTAATGTTTTTCCTGTATCCGATGGCGATACAGGAACGAACATGGCGCTTACATTGCGTAATGGACTTGCCTCTGCAACGCAAAGCAAGGATCTCTCCGTGTACCTTGATGGCCTGAGCCGAGGAATGCTTTTAGGAGCAAGGGGGAATTCCGGAGTGATCCTTTCCCAGATCTTCAAGGGTTTCCAGTCCTCGTTCTCTGGAAAGAGCGAGGGAAGCGTATGCGATTTCGCAGACGCCCTCAGGGATGCATATAAGCAGGCATACTCATCTGTGATTGAGCCGGTTGAGGGAACGATCCTTACTGTAACGAGGGAGGGAATCGAGCAGACCAGGGAGATCTGGGGAGAAGATGATGACCTCGAGGCCTTTCTTGAGATCTACCTTGATCAGATGGAGAAGAGCCTTGAGAATACTCCTAATCTTCTTTCAGTGCTGAAGGAGGCAGGCGTAGTCGATAGCGGCGCTAAGGGTTTCATCTCAATAGTGAAGGGAATGCTTCAGGCACTCAGGGGCGAAATCATGCCTGTTGCATTGGAAAGAAGGGAGAAAAGGGAAGCGATAGACTATGATGCATTCACTGAAAACGATGTGCTTGCTGAGGGATACTGTACCGAATTCGTTCTCCAGCGGCTCAATAGTGATTCATACGATCATTGCTTCTCCCTCGCTTCCTTCTCCTCTGAGCTTCAGGAGCTGGGCTCATCGATTGTGATCAGTGAGGAGGGTACAAGGGTTAAGGTGCACGTCCATACAGCAAAACCCGCTCCCGTGATAGAGCTTGCACAGAGGTACGGTGAGTTTCTGTCGTTCAAGCTTGAGAACATGCAGCTGCAGCATAATTCCATTTCAATGAAGAAGCACAAGACCATTGCAACAATTGCCGTTACAAACGGCAATGGCATGCGTGAAAGCTTCAGCAGCATAGGGTGCGATGAGATCCTCGATGGTGGCTTCACGATGAATCCATCTGCTGAGGAGTTCCTGAATGCCATACTCCGTCTTAATGCAGACAGGATTGTCATACTCCCAAATAACAGGAATGCTCTCTTCAGCGCACAGCAGGCTGTCAGCTTATCGGGAAAGGATAACATCGTGATTATTCCGACTATCTCGCCTGCTGCAGGATATCTTGCCCTTACAATGGACATGCCTGATAGCAATGACAGCGATAGCAGGATCCAGTCCATCAGAAGGGGCATGGATAGCTGCATCACGTTTTCCGTAGCGAAGGCATCCAAGGATTGCGTTGTGGATGGCATTCCATGCACCACGGATGACTATATCGCATTCCATGACACCAGTATGGCATTTGTTTCCGATGAGCCTGTGAAGGCCCTTCTTGAGGCTATGGAAAGAACAGGGGCTGTTGAGGATGCAGAGACATGCCTTGCATTCTCCGGAGAGGATGTTGATGATGATGAGAAGGAGCGCCTCTATGAGGCACTCAGCGCAAGGTATCCTATGATGGATATCAATATACTGGATGGCGGGCAGAGAATCCATCCCTGGATTATAGGAGTGTTCTGATGGCTGGATTGATAATTCTGGCTGTGTTCATGTTCGGGGTCTTCCCGTTCCTGCTTGTTTCCTTCGTCATCTATTATAAGATTCTTGTCAGGGGGAAGAAGGATAACTGGGGAAGGACATGCAGCATGCCTGAGGATGAGGAATACAGGCGCATGTTTGACAAAGGCATCGACTGGGCAGAGAGATACGGGTATGCAAAACGAGATGCGATGATAGAGAGCGATGGCCTGAAGCTCAGGGGTGAGTTCTTCGATTTCGGAAGCAAGGATACCGCAATCATCATTCCCGGGAGAATGGAATC
>JAXFQZ010000032.1:0-14846 GCA_034178685.1 Candidatus Ornithospirochaeta sp.
AGGATGAGGAATACAGGCGCATGTTTGACAAAGGCATCGCCTGGGCAGAGAGATACGGGTATGCGAAACGAGATGCGATGATAGAGAGCGATGGCCTGAAGCTCAGGGGTGAGTTCTTCGATTTCGGAAGCAAGGATACTGCAATTATCATTCCCGGGAGAATGGAATCGCTTCTCTATTCCTACTTCTTCGCAGAGCCATATAGGAAGGCAGGCCTCAATGTCCTAGTGATAGACAACCGCTCCCATGGGCTTTCAGAAGGGAAGGTCTCATCGCTTGGATTCAGGGAGTACCGGGATATTCTAAGATGGGGAGAGTACCTCAGGAGGGAGACGAGGAGCGAGAGGATAGTCCTCCATGGTATATGCATAGGTGCATCAACAGCGCTCTTTACCCTCACCAGCCCCGGGTGTCCATCCTATTTCACAGCGATGGTTTCTGAAGGAATGTACAGGAACTTCGCAGAGACCCTGAAGCTCCACATAGAGGAAAGAAATCACAGGTCATTCCCTGTAATGTACTTCGTTCTGATGTGGATCCGTATCTTCTCAGGAGCAGATGCCTTAGGAGATGGCCCATTCAGAAGAATAGGTAAGCTTGAGAGACCCGTGCTGTTCCTCCATAGCAATGAGGACCAGTACTCGCTGAAGGAGCTTGCCAAGCCCATGTACGATGAATGCCCTGCCTACAAGGAGATTGTATGGTTCGAAAAGGGCGGTCATTCAAGACTCAGGATCGTGGATGAGGAGAAGTACGATGAGGCAATCGCTGGATTCCTAAGCAGGATTCCTCAGAGTCCCTCGACTGTATAGGAGTAGCCTCTTTCCAGGTTCTCAACCATGATGGCTCCATCTTCTTCTGTGATGGTATAGAGCGTTCTTCCTTTGCAGCTTATCACCCTGATGCCATCCTCTTCCTCTATTTCGATTCCATAGGGATAGAGGAATTCCCTGAGCTTGTCGATGCTTCCGTAGCATAGCGCCATATCCATGGTGATGAATGGCGCTACGTATTTACCGTATGGGATGAATGACGACTCCAGTGATGCGTTCTTCCCATCGTATGAAAGCTTTCCCATTGTCTGCCCTGTAGGAGCAAGAAGAACAGCATTGAGTGCCTTGTCGTTTTTCTCCACAAGCGCCTCCATGGTAACAGACCCCATGAATGGAAGCTCCCCGTAAAAAAGCTCATATCTATCCATCTCAGGGAATACCTCGAGAGGAGGTATTGGTGCTTTGCTGCTTCTGGAGATGGGTACCTTCATCGTTGAGCATCCAGATAGAAGAATAATCAAGATCAAAGATAAGCAAAGCGTCTTTCTCATTCTGTGTCTCCTGCACCGATTGCGCAGATATAAGCAATCAGTATTCCTGTGAAAACCGTAAAACCGAATGTGTGGACCGGCTTGAAGGAACTGAAGATCAGTGTTCCGAAACTGAGCTCAGTCGTTATGAAAGAAAGCGTTATTGCCTTCCTTGAGCCGTTCTTGGATGATGCAAAGACTATGTAATCAAGGCCTAGTCCTATTATCATCACAAGGCCTACTGCGAAGAAGAAGTCCAGGCTCTCTCCAGCTATTGTCTGTATTGCAACTGTACCTAGTATGATCGAGAATGGAGCAAGTGCCATCCTTAAGCCTCTCCTGATTCCATAGATCGAAAGAAGTGCAATCAGAATCAGCACGGACCCAGTAGCGAATAGCTTCAGTATTGTTCTTGTAAGCTCATCGAGATGCCTGCTTGTGTCTTCGCTGATCTGTATGAATTCAACACCTTCGAATCTGTCAGCAGCCTTCTTGATAGCATCGCTGTCCGTTGCATTGCGAAGTATTACCACGCTGTAATATCCGTCATTGATCTTTCCAAGATAAATCGATGAAAGAAGAGATGCCACTGCTTCTGGCGCAGATCCTGGCGTCAGGAATACTGGCTCCGATTCGATTCTTTCAATGTATTCATTCTTATGCTGATCGCTTATTCCAAGGATAGCGCATTGATCGTCAATGGCTACGAGAAGGCTCCTTGCGGCTTCAAGGCTGGCTCTTTGCTCTGATACCGGAGGAATGAACGTGGATGAGGCAAGTATTCCCCCTAGCTTGCCATCCCTTATCAGACCTTCAAGCTCCGTTACGAATAGATGCTCCTTCTCCATAAGCTCCTCTTCGTTTTCTGCTTCTATGATCGCATAGCTGGCAGAAGCGTAGCCCATTGCCTTTGCGGCCTCTATCTCGCTTTCAAGAAGCCTTTCAGAAGGGGTGTAGAGGCTGCTTACGTTGTTCTCGATCCTGACTGAGCCCAGCTGGGTGAGCATCAGGATCGAGGAGGCAAGCGCAATGAATGGAAGGAGCGACTTTCTCCTTACTCCTGCTGATGGCTTGGATATGTATGAAGATGAATCAACCATCGATCTTCTGAGAAGCTCCGGGTAGAGGAACATGGCAGTGAGATATGATGAAAGCATTCCGAAAAACGAGAAAACCGCCATCTCCTTGAGAATCGAATAGTCCGCAAAGAACAGAAGAAGGTAGCATGTCGCAGTTGATAAGAAGCTCACAGTGAGGTCTTTCGAGATCTTCTTCATAGCATTCCGCCCATCCAGTCTGGGATTCTCCGCAAGGGCAGCATAGGAATGTATAGAGTAATCGATGCATGTGCCTATGAGCGTTGTACCAAACAAGAGAGTGACTATGTGTATCTCCCTGAAGAAAATGACAAGGGAAGAAAGCGCGCTTGTGATTGAGATAATGAGAGAGAACAGGAATAGCCCAATGATGCTGAGCTTCCTGCAGATTACGATGAAGACAATCACAATGAGAATCACGGAAAGCACGGTTATGATAGTGATTTCCTTCTGTGCATTCGTTGCGCTCTCATTGCTGTGAAAGGCAATACCGCTGTAATAGACCCTTATGCCTTCATGCTCCTTCTCGATTCTGTCTCCGATCCTGAAGACATCCGATAGGTTCCCTGCAATGCTCATGGCGTTCTTTGATAACGTACCTGTCATGAGCGAGTAAACGCAATCATCTCCTTGGCTGAATAGTATTCCTTCCTTCGGTGAGAATGGAGTCAGGGATGATGCCTTCGATAGGAACTCCTGCCATACAGCTTCCTCCAGGAGGAAGGGGTCGCTGTCAAGATTGGACAGCGAGGAGAGCGTGAATGCTCCGAAGATAGTGGAAATTGCCTTTTCCTGATAGCCTAGGGGATCTGATAGGATTTCCTCCCTTGTCTGCTTGTCGATCAAGAGCGGTGCATATTGGCTCATCATGCTCTGCATCGAATGGATATCGAATGAGTTTCCAGCAAGGGAGAGGCTTTCAAAGAACCCTGTATTGCTTATCTCCTCATAAAGGGATAGTGTTGCATCCCTGACTTCGCTGAAGCTGCTACCTTTCACTATGAAGCTTGCGCTTGCATTCTGTCTCTCAGAAAATACTTTCTCTGCCTCCAGTATGGAGTCAGGGATTCCTCCCTGTGGGATCATGCTCGTAAAGCTGGTGCTGAATGAGCGTGGTGATATGATGCATGAGACTATCGCTCCTGCAACGAGGAGGACGAAGAATGCGATTGTCGCGTTTTTAAATATAGAATTTGCTGATTTCATCTTCTACGCTGCCATTCTGCCTAAGATCCGAGAATTCATATGAAATCGAATCCCCGTTTGCCTCCATCATCGTGAGGGCTTCAAGCATCTTCCTGCCCTCCATATGGATCGATGACATGAATGATGCTATGGTGCTGTCATTTGGAATGAGCTTTATGTGCCATGTCTCTCCATCCTGGAGGAAGTATGTGTCAAAGTAGAGCCCTGCGGTTGAAAAGTCTCCTGAGAATGAAGACTCGAGTGCTGTTGCTATCTGCCTGTATATAGCATTCTCCTCTATGCTGAGATGCACAGGATTGCTTTCCCTCACCTTCTGGATAAGAACATCCCTCCCTACCACCAGCATCGATGCATATGGCTTCTCCGTATACCAGATTATCCCGTAGCCAGGAACGAATGATACCGTTCCAGATGACTTGAGCTTTCTGTTTGAGCCAGAGATGCTCTTGGTCTGGGTGAAGCTGCCTTTTAGAGCACCGCCCTGGAATGCAGAAGTCAGATCCTCGATTGCTGCTCCGGAAAGGTCCATCTTCTCTTTGATATCGTCCAGGCTCACAGAGTAAAGTGGCAGGCAGAAGAGAAAAAGAAGCAGGATAACGATTGCTGGTCCTTTGATTTCCATATTATTCATTCCTTCTTTGCGATAATATCCATGATCATGCGGGGTATTGTGCGCTGCTTAGGGCATGGCAGGAACTTCCATTTCCCATCCCCTTCGATGCGGGTAATATTCCATAGCGTTGCAGGAAAGGATCCGTCATCCAGATCGGAGAATACATGTTCTCCATCATCTGCAAGGATTCTGGCATACGGATCTATTTTCCTAGGTGCAGAAACAGGTGATGTGGCGTCTTCCAGGCATGCCATCAGAGTCTCTTCTGATATTGATGGTTTTCTCTCCGAGGATATCATGGGAGTCTTCCCTAAGCTTAAAGCAGCTAGCACTGTTACAAGAAGATGCCACATGTCAGAAGCGTTCACGGTTATTATGTCATCATCGCATGATGAAACAAGCACAGTGGCCTTCCTGATGTCGTTGATAAGGTCTGGCCACACCTTTATCTCAGATCCAGGTGCCTTGTATGTGCCTGTATATGCAAGCACATAGTCCTTGGGATATGCATTCATCGAGAGGTCAGAGAACGACAGCTTCCTGTATGCTATTCTGTTGGATATGTATATCACCACGAACTGGATCAGGACAACGGCTGTAATGACTATATAGTTGATTGCGGCATTGAATCTGGTCCAGTCCTCAATTGTGCCGTGCCTTATTATGATTGTATTCACTATGATGCCGCTAGTACCCTGCAGTATCCAGAGCCAGTGGAGTCCGTAGCACCATCTTAGAAAGGTCTTCTCGGCAGGATGCACAGTGATCGAGGGATCTGCAAAGACTGCAAAGCGGAATATGAAGGGATCCTTGCGTATCACGCTTCCTCCGAATATGCCAATCATCAGGAGTGATGTGCATATCGGATAGTACTCAAGGACATAAGAGGAATTTGTTATGATTACAACAAGCGCGATTGCACCAAGCACAATCGATGGGATATTGCTCTTCACTCCTTTTCTGAATCCTGCCATTACTATCGCCATAATCACAAGGCCTATGGAAATAATGCTCAATGGTAGCTTGAATACCACTAGCGATAGGAATATGAAAACTGGATAGGCAAAAATAAAAGCCATCCCTAATGTTCGTTTGATATTTGCCATTTTCTGCTATCTACCACATGTATCATATAACACCAATTATTCTAAGACAACACTTCAAATGGGTAATCAAATATATTGGATCAGAGGTAAAACAGGAACTTTAGGGTAAGGCAGATCGAATGACATTGCTGTTTCTCTTCTTTCATTAATTGTCCTATAACACCCTTATGGAGGAAATGAAATGAGATGCGATATACCAAGAGAAAGAAGACAGATAATACCGCTGAAGACACAGATTGAGATTCAGGAGAACCAATATAACTATGTCATCATAACCGATAGGGATGTCCAGATCGTAGTCAAGACCACCAAGAAGACAGAGCCTAAGCTGATTTATCTAAGTGATGTCGACATGCTTTTTATTGGCCCGTATCTGCCCTCAGACATAGAGAAGCCCGATGTTGTATTTACGTACTCTGAGTTCATCAGGAATGCCTGGAGATACGATATTGATACCTCGTGCCTAAAGGATATAGTCGTCAGGAACGGCAAGGTTCATAAGCTCACTAAGGCGGAGAAGAAGCAGAGAGACAGGGAAAAGGCGTCTAAATGAAGTCTTAAGCTTTTCCAGGAAAACATCATGGGCTTATCCAAGAACAAGAGATCGCCACGCATGCGGAAGGCTGCTCCGATATTGGCTTATCCAGAAGCGCACAAGACAGCAGATTAAGGCAGCAAGTCATAAGAACTGAATAAATATTCGGATAAAATGGCCGAAAAACGGTTATGTATGTAAAATAGTGCATAATTTCTCACTATTTTACTGAAATGCGATTCAATAATCCTTCCCTATATTGTAGAATCTACTCCATTGTTAATTTTCAGCTATAGGGGTGATTATGACTGTTTCCACTATCTTAATTCTTCTTACGATTCTTGTTTACCTTGCAGGGATGCTCTATATAGGATTCAGGTGCGCAAGGAATAATTCCTCTTCCTCTGATTTCTATCTTGGCGGAAGAAAGCTTGGACCATTCGTGACAGCAATGAGCGCAGAGGCTTCCGATATGTCCAGCTGGCTTCTGATGGGATTGCCTGGCCTGGCTTATCTTACAGGTATCGCTGATGTAGGCTGGACGATCATCGGATTGGGAATAGGAACATACGTGAACTGGCTATTCACTGCCAGAAGGCTCAGAAGGTATACTGAGATCACAGGATCCATCACTCTTCCTCAGTTCTTCTCCAATAGATACCACGATGAGAGCAAGATCCTTACAGCAGTCGCAGCGCTTATAATCATCGTATTCTTCATTCCGTATACGGCATCGGGATTCGCAGCCTGCGGCAAGCTCTTCTCATCCCTGTTCGGTCTGCCATATATGGCATGCATGATCGTATCTGCAGTCATAATCATCAGCTATACGGTCGCTGGCGGCTTCATGGCTACATCCCTGACGGATTTCATCCAGTCGATCATAATGACATTCGCGATCTTCGTAGTGCTATTCTATGCAACCACCATGGCTGGAGGATTCGGAAAGGTGATTGAGAATGCATCATCGATGGCTGGCTACATCTCAATGGTCCTTACCCATGATCCAGTCACAGGTGCAGCTAAGCCCTATGGCTTCCTGACTATCGTCTCCACGCTTGCATGGGGCCTTGGCTATTTCGGCATGCCTCATATCCTCCTGAGGTTCATGGCTATCGAGGATGAGAATAAGCTCAGGCTTTCAAGAAGAGTCGCAACAGTATGGGTTCTCATTGCAATGGCCGTTGCTGTTCTTATCGGGATCATCGGAAAGGCTCTCTCCTCTATGGCAATCATCGAAGGCCTTTCCGGATCGCAGTCCGAGACGATCATCGTATCCATCGCAAAGCTGATAAGCTCGCATGGACCGCTTTCTGCAATCGTTGCAGGACTCATCCTTGCAGGTATCCTCGCAAGCACTATGTCCACTGCAGACTCCCAGCTTCTTGCAGCCTCATCCTCAGCATCCCAGGATATCCTCCAGGATGCAATGCGCCTTAAGATCTCTGAGAAGAGCAGCATGATCGCAGCCAGGGCTACGGTTGTGATAATAGCAATCCTTGGCGTAGTGATCGCCAGGAATCCATCAAGCTCCGTATTCCAGATCGTTTCCTTTGCCTGGGCAGGCTTCGGCGCAAGCTTCGGACCTGTTGTAATCCTTGCCCTCTATTGGAAGAGAAGCACAGCTAAGGGTGCGCTTTGCGGCATGATCTCAGGTGGCCTCATGGTCCTTATCTGGAAGTTCCTCATTTCACCGCTTGGCGGACCGTTTGCAATATACGAGCTTCTTCCTGCATTCCTGATCGGCCTATGCGTGAATGTCATTGTCAGCCTTTGCTCAGCAGCTCCTGACAAGTCTGTGCTTGATGAGTTCGAGAAGGCAAAGGGCAGGGTAGCGCTATAATCAGGGAATTTGCCAGAAAGCACATCGACTTTGCCGTTTACTGCGTCTTCGGCTTCCTTGCAACGCTAGTCAATGTGCTTAGCTATTTTCTTCTTTATGAGAAAGCAGGGGTGGGCAATGTGCTCTCAGCCCTGCTTTCATGGCTTTTTGCAGTCACATTCGCATTCTTCACGAATAAGGTATTCGTATTCAGGTCCTCTGGCTGGAATGCACGGAAAACAGCGAAGGAAGCCCTGATGTTCTTCTCCTCCAGGGCTATGACAGGTGCCTTCGACATAGCATTCATGTTCGTCACTGTCGATATTGCCGCTCTGAATCCGACTCTGATGAAGATAGTCTCCAATCTCTTTGCCGGAATCATGAACTACATTGCAGGAAAGCTCATCATCTTCAGGAAGAAGTGATCATTTAGTGCATCTGACTGCAAGGAATGAAGGAAGCCCCATCTCATGGATCCTTCCCTCTCCATTGGTATCCTGATAAAGGTCATCGATCATGAATCCGGCCTTCAGGAGCCCCCTGAGGCTTTCCTCTATCGAGTGCGAGAACTGCACTCCCGAGTCAGAGGCCATAAGCTCCTCCATGAGCTCTGGGTCCTTCAGGGGATTGAAGGGAAGAGGGTGTATCATCCTCATCTCATCATCATCGAATACGTAGTTGATATCCAGGCTAAGCCCTGAGATGAAGGTGCCTCCCTTCCTCAGGACCCTATGGCTTTCGGAGAAGAATACATCCAGTGTCTCGATGAAGCAATCCGATACAGGGTTGATGATTATGTCAAAGCTCTCATCCTCGAATGGGAAGGCCTCTGTCATATCGCCCTTCACGAGATTGATGCTGTACCCTTCGCGCTCTGCTACCATCCTGTCCTTTTCTATCTGGCTATCTGAGATATCCAGTAGCGTGCACTCGGCGCCCAGGGCTGTGAGTATGGGCAGCTGCTGCCCGCCTCCCGATGCAAGCCCTAGGACCTTCTTGCCCCTTATCGGGAGGATCCAGTCATCGGGGACCCTTCTTGTAGGCGTAAGGACTATTGAGAACCTTCCTTCAAGAGCCGCAAGATACTCCTCATGAGTGATTTCTGTTCCCCATTCCCAGCCTTTATCCACCCAGGATGAGATTATCCCGGAATTCATCTCAGTGTATTTCATGCCTTCATCAGATTGTGAAGCCTGCGAACTCAGCTTCCGCAGCTCTCCTCAGATCCTCTGGCCTGAGCTCGAGGAACATCCCTCGCTCTCCTGCTGAGACGCATATCCTCTCCTCAAGGAGGGCAAGCTCCTCTATGAATGTCGGCAGCTTATGCTTCATGCCAAGGGGAGAGCATCCTCCGCGGATGTAGCCTGTGGCATTCTTCAGCTCCGATGTCTTCAATAGCTCGATGTCCCTGCTTCCTGTTATCTCCTTTGCCTTCTTCCTGGATATCTCGAACTGGGCTGGCAGGCAGAATACAAAGAGAAGGTTATCGCTGTTCTTCATGACGATCGTCTTGTATACGATCTCAGGGTCAAGCCCTGCGCTAGCAGCTGCATGGATGGCATCAAGGTGATCCTCATCCCACTCGTAGCGGTGCATCGTATACTCTATATCAAGCGCATCGAGGATCCTCATTGCGTTTGTCTTTGCATTGTCTTTCTTCACAGCCTGAATATAGCATAGTCGGCTCAGAAGAGGTAGATGGTGTATCCGATGATGAATGCAAGGCTTCCTGCAAGGACGAAGAGGTGCCAGATCAGATGGTGATGGGGAATAGGCTTCGCTGCATAGAAAGCAACTCCGATTGTGTAGATGATGCCGCCTGTGAGCATGTACCTGAAAAGCCCCGAGGGCACTGCAGGGAGTATGCTGTCCCTGAAGAGCACGATCGACCAGCCCATCGCTATGTAGAGTATGACATGGAAGACCTTGAATCTTCCCCAGAACAGCAGAGTCATCGCTATTGCTGCAAGCACTGCAAGCCACATGGCTGCAGTGTAGGCCCTTGCAAGCGGGGTCCCCACATGCATCAGGATCGGAGTGTATGAGCCTGCGATCAGGAAGTATATCGAGCTGTGGTCCAGCACCCTGAGGATCCTCTTTGCGTTGGAGACCCTGATGCAGTGGTAGAAGGAGGATGCTGCGTACAGCACGAGGTTCGAGAGCGCGAATACGATCATGCCGGTTTTCGGATACAGGCTATCCCTTCCCAATAGATAGATAAGGGATATGAGAGCGATGATGATTCCGGCGAAGTGCGAATAGGCGTTCTCCTTCTCGTCTCTTATGGAGACGCCTTCCGGTAAGCAGAGATGTGATTCAATCCATTTATCCATAGCCTGAGGATAGGATGGCTTCTTCCTTCGGGAAATGATGATGATTCATCATTCGGCTTCCATGGTCATGATTGACTATTGCTGGGTTGATGACTAGTGAATGATCTATGCGCAAAATTTGTGCAAAGAATTGTTCAGTTTTTGCTTGATTTTATCTCCTTTGATGCTAGACTGGATTCAGATAATCGGGAGGTAGGCCTTGTCACAAGTCAGACTCAGGGATATTGCGGAAATAGCTGGTGTATCAGTGTCGACTGTATCCCGTACTCTCTCCGGGGACTGCCTCAGGATAAGCAAGGAGACGCAGGAGAGGATAATCAAGGCCGCCAATGAGCTAGGGTACGCAGAGAGCCGGAACAGGAGGATCAGGAACTCATTCAGGACAATCAGGCTTGCTACTATATTCATATCAGACCATGAGAGCTTCCTCTCGCCCTTCTTCACCGAGATCATGGATGGCATCGACCAGGAGATCCACTCAAGCGAGATCGAGATCAATATCGAGCACACGATCCTGACTGTCAAGGATGAGGCCTTCTCATCAAGCATCGAGGACAATGGGATAGATTGCGCTATCATCCTCGGAAGGGCAGGCGAGGATGTTATAAGGAACATCTGCCAGCATATACCTGTTACGCTCTATGCTGGCCTCAACTCTATTGGCTCGATGGATGAGGTCCTCTGCGATGCAAGGAAGGGAATAGCGGATGCAGTGCATTACCTTGCATCCCTTGGAAGGAAGAGGATCGCTTACATAGGCCCGACCGATAAGCAGGCGATAGCGAATGAGCATAGGTACAGGGGGTATCTTGAGGGGCTTTCCGCCGTATCGCTTCCATTCGATTGCGACCTGGTGGAGGATATATACCTATCTGTGCTCGATGGATACAACGGAGCGATGCGTCTTCTTGAGCGCACCATGCCTGATGCCATCGTTGCTGCCAATGACAATGCGGCGCTGGGTATCATCAGATGCCTCAATGAGAGGGGCGTAAGGATTCCAGAGGATGTAGCTGTGACAGGCTTTGACAATATAGAGTCAGCTGCGTTCTTCCGCCCAGCTCTCACTACATTCGATGTCCCTAAGAAGGATATCGGGCGATTTGCTGCGAAGATTGCCATCGATAGATGCCTCAATCCAAGGAGGGAGAACATAACGATGAGCATACCATACAGACTGATAGAGAGGGAGTCCACGCTCCCTGCAAAGGAGGATGGATGATGAAGAATATTCTGTTCATGCACGGAGGCGGACCAACGGCTGTGATCAACGCATCCCTTTCAGGTTCCCTGAGGGAGCTCTACGAAAGGGGATTCGATGGCGATGTGCTGTTTGCTCCATTCGGGACCGGTGGCCTTATGAAGGGGAATATAAAGAGGATCCCTGAAATGAGCGAGGAGGAGCTAAATAGGCTCGAGAGGACTCCGGGGTCTGCAGTCGGAACCGGAAGGGACCACCTTGAGGGAGATGATTACGATAGGCTTTCCTCGATCCTGAAGGAAAATGGAATCGGCTATGTCGTGATGACTGGCGGCAATGGCACGATGGATACTGCGCGTAAGCTCTCGAAGGCAGCATCCAGATACGGGATCGCTGTATGCGGGACTCCTAAGACGATGGACAACGATCTATCAGTCACAGATAACAGCCCGGGATTCGGCTCGGCTGCTAGGTACATGGCTGCATGCGTGAGGGAGGCATCGATCGACGTACAGGGCCTTCCGATACATGCATGCGTCATAGAGGCACTGGGAAGGGATGCAGGCTGGGTAACAGCCTCAGCTCTTCTTTCGAAGACAGGGAATGCGCCAGGGGCGGACATAATCCTTGTGCCTGAGGTCCCGTTTGACAAGGAGAGGTTCCTTAGGAGGGTGGAGGAAATCCACAAGGAGAAGGGCGGCGTTGTCATCGTCGCAAGCGAAGGCATGAGATACAGCGATGGCAAGCCTATCGTCGAGCCAGTCTTCCAGGTGGGAAGAAGCGTCTACTTCGGCGATGTCTCGTCGCACCTCTCGAACCTGATCATCAAGGAGCTTGGGATCAAGGCACGCTCCGAGAAGCCAGGGATACTTGGACGCGCGTCCGTACCATGGCAGAGCGATGTGGATAGGGCGGAGGCAATCGCATGCGGAAGGGTCTCTGTAAGGTGCGCACTGGAAGGAAAGAACGGCTATATGAGCGTAATAAGGCGCATCTCCGATGATCCGTTTGCCTTCGAGGCAGTCGAGAGCGAGATTCTCGATAGCATCCTTGAGGCAAGGACCCTGGATGAGAAGTACATAGACCGTGAGAATATGTTCATAAATGAATCATTCATTGATTACGCAAAGCCGCTTATCGGATCGATAGGCGAGGATTTCTGTTCGTTTGTTTAAGGAGGATGCATGGATAGAGCGGTTTTTTCATACCCAAAGGAGACTTTGGTCAGCAAGGGACGCATACCAGTCAAGTGCCTGGGAGACAGCGGTGAGGTGTTCTACGAGATCGCGCTCGAGATGGTAAGGGAGATCGAGAAGAACAACAATGCAGGCGAGAAGACTGTATTCATCTGCCCTGTAGGGCCAGTGGGTCAGTACCCTATCTTCGTCCGCCTCGTGAACGAGAGGAAGCTCAGCCTCAGGAACTGCTATTTCATCAACATGGATGAGTATCTGACAGATGAATGCAGGTACATATCAAAGGATAGCCCTCTCTCGTTCAGGGGCTTCATGGAACGCACTGTCTACAGCCAGATCCCAGAAGAGATCAACATACCTGAGGAGAATAGGTTCTTCCCAGATCCAGAGGACCCGGGAAGGATAATGCGCGTGATCGCGGAGCTTGGCAAGGTCGATATCGCATTCGGCGGCATCGGGATCAACGGCCACCTTGCATTCAATGAGGCAGAGGAGGTCTCTGCAGAGGAATTCGCTTCAAGGGAGACAAGGGTCCTTGAGATCAGCAGGGAGACGAGGGTTGCCAATGCCATAGGCGATCTCAACGGAGCGATAGACGCAATGCCACGCTATGCTGTGACTATCGGCATGAAGGAGATACTGATGGCAAGGAAGGTAAGGCTTGGTGTATTCAGGAGCTGGCATAGAGCTGTTCTCAGGCAGGCTCTGTTTGCTGAGCCATCAGGGCACTTCCCTGTGACGCTTCTCCAGAATCACCCTGATGCTCTGATCCTTGCCAACAGCGAGGCATCCAAGGAGGCATTCTGATGGTACTCTCGGCATCAAAGGTCCTGGTCGGTTCCTCATTCGCTCCAAGGAGCATCGCAGTGGAGGATGGCAGGATCGCATCGATCGATGAGGCTGAATCGGCTCCTGATAGGATAATCATCCCGGGCTTCTTCGATATCCACACGCATGGCGGCGATATGATCGATGTGAACCACCTCGAGGGTTATGATGATATCAACAGGCTTTCGGTGTTCTTCGCATCCCATGGAGTAACATCGTTTCTCGCATCCGTGATGACGGATACAAGGGAGACAACAGAGAAGCTCCTGCGGATCCTCAGGGATGCAATCGAGCGCGGCCTTGATGGCGCAAGGCTCGAGGGCATACATCTCGAGGGACCGTTCCTTTCGCTTGACTACAAGGGAGCAATGCCTCCTGAGCTCATCCTGGATGGAGACCCGGAGCTCTTTGATCACTACCAGAGCATCTCGGGAAACAACGTCAGGTACATAACGGTCGCGCCTGAGTGCAATGGGAACCTCGAGCTTATAAGGCATGTTGCAAGGAAGGGAAGAGCACGCGTTGCGATCGGGCATAGCGCTGCCTGCTACTGCACAGCCGTTAAGGCAATCGAGTGCGGAGCTGTTGCATCCACTCATACATTCAATGCAATGAGGCTCTTCCATCAACATGAGCCTGCGATAGCTGGAGCTGTGCTGGAGAGGGATGAGGTATACACGGAGTTCATCTCAGATGGCTTCCATCTCCACCCGGGCTCTGTCCGCATGATACTCAATGCGAAGGGACTGAGGAAGGCAATCGCGATAACCGATTCGATAATGGCTGCAGGGCTTCCTGATGGCATGTACAAGCTCGGAGTCAACGATGTCGTTGTGAAGAACGGCGATGCTCAGCTTCTCAATGGAGTGAGGGCAGGAAGCACGCTCACTATGGACAGGGCGATGAGGAACATCGTCTCGTTCACAGGAAGGAGCCTCGATGAGGTCTCGCCTCTTCTGTCGGGCAATGCCGCACGTATGCTGGGCCTCGAAAGAGGATGTATCAAGGTCGGAGCTCTTGCCGACTTTGCCGTACTGGACAAGGACCTTGGCCTGGTTGAGACATATGTATCGGGCAGAAGGGTATATTCAAAGGAGTGATCTATGGCTCTTATTCCACTTAGACCGATTCTCGATGCAACGGACAGGCTTGACTATGCGCAGGGCGCATTCAATGTCAACGCAGTATGCCAGGCTGAGGCTGTCATTGACGTGCATGAGATGTTCAGGGCTCCTGCAATACTGCAGGGCGCTGATCTTGCAAATGGCTTCATGGGAGGCAGGAAGGACTTCATGAACGCTACGATCGAGGACAAGATCGTAGGCGCAAGGAACATCGCAGAGGCTGTGAAGAGCAGGGCAAAGGATTCCCCTGTGCCTATCGCGCTGCACCTTGACCATGGGCGTGACTTCGAGTCTGTGAAGGCCGCTATCGACGGAGGATACACATCCGTCATGATCGACGGATCCTCGCTCCCTCTTGAGAAGAACATCGAGCTTACAAGGGAAGTCGTGAAGTATGCCCATGAGCGCGGCGTCACGGTCGAGGGAGAGCTCGGGGTGCTCGCAGGTGTGGAGGACCATGTATTCTCAGCCGGTTCCACATA
>JAXFQZ010000096.1:0-3136 GCA_034178685.1 Candidatus Ornithospirochaeta sp.
TGTCTCACCAGGAATCTTATCGAGCTTGCCAGCAGGGATTTCATCAAGGAACCGGCCAATAGCATATCTATACTGCCTTACCATAGCAATCTCCCTCTTGTCGTTCATTGCAAGAATGGCAACACCACCAGGATGCTTGACCAGACTCTTATCCTTTTCCTCGCCATTAGGAAGAAGGACTCTATCAAGGCAGTACTCAAAGGGACCTATCTTTGCAATAACCCTTGAGGATAGACGCTTTTCCACTAAATCAAATTCATTCATGAAACACCTTCTGGAAAGCCATGCAGGAAACCCTGCATGGCTGTATGGAATAGCTATTACTGTACAGAGATCCAGTAATCCAGGACATCCTGGTAGTTATCATAGTAGTAATCAAGGTCAAGTGGGAACTTAGGAATGGAATCGTAGTCTGGATTGCCCTTGATCTCTGGAGCATCTGGGAATACCGGGTAGGATCCTGCTGTCAGGAATGGCTCAAGTCCCTTGCCCTTATGGTCAGCTTCACCGCAGAGGTATCTGATGAAGAGCTTTGCTGCATTTGGATGCTGTGCCTTGTCTGCAATCTGAGCAACCATGAAGCTTACTGCAGTAGTAGGAGTCTGGAACTTGGATGGATTGACTCCAAGCCTGAAGCCCTGCTTATCCCTTTCCCTGAGCTTTGAGGATACGCCATAGGCAATAGGAGGATCGACCATGCCTGCAGCACCGCCAACGGCCTTAACGATATTGGAGTTGGAGGTCTCCATGATAGGATTGTTCTTTGCGACTCTCTTCAGCCAAGCATAGCCGGCATTAGGCTCATCCTTATCGAGGACGATTTTCTCTCCGAATACTCTCTCATATTCCTTTTCCATGATATCAGCATTCTGTACCATGCATGTTGCAAGTACTGGGAAGTCTGGCTCGCCAGATGGGTCGAGGAAGATGAACTTGCCCTTCCACTCAGGCTTTGTGATATCCCACCAAGAGGAGATCGGGAGATCATCATAGACTTCAGTATTGAAGTTCCACCAATCGAGCTCAACTACGAATGGAGTAACGATCAGGTAATCAGGATTCACACCATCGAAGATATCCGATGGATGATAATTGTGAAGAAGCCCCTTTGCGATGTATTCCCTGGAGATCGAACCTGTCTGCTCCTTGAGCTGAAGGATATCGGCTGTATAGATGCCAGCTGCATACTCTCTTGAGAACTTGTCGAGCATCTCATTGATTCCAAGGTCATAGAAGTTGACCTGGATTCCAGGATACTCTGCCATGAAATCGTTGCTTACAGTCTCAAGCCTTCCTGTACATCCATAGAGATTGAGAACTCCCTCCTTCTTTGCTGCCTCATAGAGTTCATCAACACTCTCAGTCTTGTTGAGTCCATTCTCCTCCGCCCATGAAGCAGAAGAAGACTCTGCACTCTTTGATTCCTGTGCACCGTTAGCGAAAACGAGCATTGCACAGAGAAGAACAGCGAGTAGCGCTATTAGTTTCTTCATAAACTTTTCTCCTTTTGTATTTTCTGGATTCTTCAATCCAGTATTGCCCTTGAAACAAGCCAACCTGTGTTCTTATCGAAGAGATTGACCTTCTCCTCATCTATGTTCAGATAGACATCGCTATCCATCTCATAGTGCTTGATACCGATCTCCTTAGCCAGGACCTCAGAGGAGCCAAGCTTCAGGAGCACAGTGGTCTCAGAACCTGCAGGCTGGGATGCATATACCCTTGCCTTTATCGATTTTTCCTTTGGAGCGCCTGAGATCTCGATTTTCTCTGGTCTGATTCCGATCACGCAATCAAAGCTGCTTCCGGATTCAGCTGTATGCTCTGTGCTGTTCTCCTTCTTGAAGACTGTAAGCCCAAGATCGGACTCTACCTCAATATCGCCATTGGCATTTACAATAGCCCGTCCCTCAATCAGATTGATCTTAGGGTTTCCGATGAAGTCAGCCACCCTGATCGAGACAGGATTCTGATAAAGCTCCATAGGAGGAGCTACCTGCTCCAAGACGCCTTCGAAGAAGATTGCGATCTTCGTTGACATCGTCAGAGCCTCTACCTGGTCATGGGTTACATAGATTATGGTAGTGCCTAGATCATGGTGGAGCCTCTTGATCTCTGCCCTCATCTCTATCCTGAGCTTTGCATCAAGATTCGAAAGAGGCTCATCAAGAAGAAGGACCTTTGCATCAGATACTATCGCCCTGGCGATTGCAACCCTCTGCTGCTGCCCTCCAGAGAGCTCTGAGGGATAGCGTCCGGCGAATTCTCCGATCTTCATCTTCTCCAAGGCCATGTCTACCCTCTTCTTGATCTCATCCTTTGCAAGCTTCTTCACCTTCAAGCCAAAGGCGACGTTATCAAAGACAGTCATGTGGGGCCAAAGCGCATAGGACTGGAATACGAGGTTCATATCCCTCTGGCCTGGCTCAAGATAGAATTTCTCATCGGCCTTTACTATCAGCTTATCACCGATGGTGATTTCTCCAGTCTGGGGACGCTCAAGACCTGCGATGACCCTCAAGGTCGTAGTCTTTCCGCAACCCGATGGCCCTAGCAGGGTCATGAATTCGCCTTCCTCAATAGTCAGGTCGATATCCTTGAGAACATGGTTGGAAGAATAGTACTTGTTTACGTTTTTCAATACGATATTATTCATGCTCGAATCCTTTACATACCCTTTGCCAGATCGGCATCGAAGAATCTATTGGCAATCCAATAGACAATGAAGACTATCAGGAACATCAGGATCGCTGATACATTTGCAAACTGCTCCATTCCCCCTGATTCATAGTAGTAGGTCAGGTAAGGCAGGGTCTGGGTGGATGGGCTTACGAGGATGATAAGCAGATCGAGCTCCTTCATTATCGCCATGAAGATAAGAAGGAACGATGACATGAATCCATTCTTGGACAATGGGAATATTATCGTCCTCATCCTATAGAAGAAGCCTGCATTCTCCATCATTGCAGCTTCCTCAAGTTCCTTGCTGATCTGCATCATATTCGCAGAACCGGACCTGCTTGACAGAGGGAGGTTCTTCACGACCGATACAAGCACAAGCAGGATTGTAGTGCCATAGAGCACTGGGAATAGCGTTATCTTAATTCCAAAGACAGTTATTGCTCTCTCCACAGAG
>JAXFQZ010000099.1:0-6717 GCA_034178685.1 Candidatus Ornithospirochaeta sp.
GCTTGTTGCCTCATCGAGCACCAGGATGCGTGGATTCCTGATCATAGTCCGGAGAAGTGCTATCAGCTGCTTCTGCCCCTCTGACAGGCAAATCGATGCAATATCCGTATCGTATCCATCCGGCAATGATGAGAAGAAGGAATCGAGCCCTAGGGCCCTGGCTTTGCATCGCATAGTGCTTTCGCTCTCATCCTCGCTTCCATAGAGTATGTTATCCCTCACTGTCCCCGGAAAGAGGTATACATCCTGCGTCATCACGGCGATTCTCCTTCTCAATGACCGGAATGACGCTTTCGCAATATCCTGGCCATCGATCATCACTCTACCCTCCACCGGATCGTAGAAGCGGCATATCAGGCTTATGATAGTGCTCTTCCCTGCTCCTGTAGGACCTACCAGCGCAATCCTCTCGCCTGGCCTGGCCTTGAGCGAGAAGGAATCGAGGATCCTCTCACTGCGCTTCCCGGGATAGCTGAATGAGACTCTGTCGAATTCCACGCTACCTTCTCCTTCACCAAGGTCGATAGCCTCCGGATCCTCCTTGATTTCCGGCTCCGTATCGAGGATGGAGAAGACCCTCTCTGCTCCTGCAAGGTTGCTGACCATCTGGTTGTACATCGTCGAGAGGGACCTTATCGGCTGCCAGAAAAGCCCTATGTAAGATGCGTATGCAAGGACCTGGCCAAGTGATGCAGTGCCATCTTCAAGCATCCTGATGGCAAGGCAATAGAGGATGAAGTACCCAAGCCCCTGGCTTAGGGATATGATGAAGCCGAAGAAGTCGCTTCTCCTTACGATGCGGTTCCACTTTCCTTCTATGCTCCTGATGATCCCATCAGCCTTTTCTATCCTGTCTCTCTCCGCAGTGAAGGACTGGAGCACCCTGATGCCCTCGAAGGACTCGTGCGAGAAGCCATTGAGAACCGAGAGCTCCTCCTTGTATTCCTGCATTCTGCTATAGCATCTTACGATCGTGAAGTATGCACCAAGGATGAGGATCGGAAGGACTGCGAATGCCGAAACAGAGAGGATGGGATTCTCGAGGAGCATGATCAGCGTGATTATCATAAGCATAAGCGAATTGGGCACAAGGTTGTCCAGAACCTGCCTGAAGAGCTCCTTGAGGCTGGTTATGTCACCGATGAGCCTTGAAAGGACCCTGCCTGAGGGACGGCTGTCGAAGAAGGAAAGCGAGAGCTTCATTATGTGGCTGAAGAGCTCTTCCCTTATGCTGAATACGATGCTGTTCGCTATATCGGAGAGCATCCTCTGCCTGAATACAGTGAGGATGCACCAGATGAGGGCCAGCAGGATTCCGAGAATGCATGTAATGGCAAGCCCCTGGATGTCCTTCGATGCGACATCCGCATCGACAGCATGCTCTGCGAAGAGAGGAAGCACCGAGACAATAGCAGAGGAGACTGCCATCATCGCAAGCACAGCCGCAACCTTCCGCCTGTGAGGCCTGAAGAACGAGAGAAGACGGATCGCATTATTCCTTCTCATCAGCATTCCCCTCCATCTGCATCGTGTATACCCTGTAGTAATAGCCACGCATTGCCATCAGCTCCTCGTGGCTGCCCTCCTCTCTGATCCTCCCATCCTCAAGCACCAGGATCCTATCCAGGTCCTTTATGGCAGAGACCCTATGCGATATCACGATGAGGCTTCTGCCTCCCTTTCCCATTATCGAATCCTCTATGCTCTTCTCTGTCTCCTGATCAAGCGCAGATGTAGAGTCATCGAGGACCATTATCCCTGCGTCCTTCAGAAGCGCACGCGCAATGGAGAGCCTCTGCTTCTGTCCTCCGGAGAGCCCTACGCCCCGCTCTCCTATCTCTGTCTCAAGGCCATCGGGAAGGCGATGGACGAAAGCCGATGACACTGAGTCCCGAAGCGCCTTCTCCAACGCAGCATCGTCATGATCCACTCCAAGCATCAGGTTCTCCCTTACGCTCTCGGAAAAGAGGTAGACATCCTGGCTTACGTATGAGATGCGCTTTCTCAGCTCTGAGAGCCTCATCCTCCTTATATCCTCGCCTCCGATCGTTATCCTACCAGAGGATGGATCTGCAAATCGGAGAAGGAGGGAGATGAGGGTTGTCTTTCCCGATCCTGTATCGCCTATTATTCCCACTCTAGTCCCTTCCTTTACGGAGAAGGAGACATTGTCTATGACCTTTCTGCCAGACTGTGAGAATGAGACTTTATCGAATACTATGTCATTTGACTGAGGAACGCTCCCATCCCCATCCACGATCGCATTCCTGCAATCCATAATGCTCCTCAGCTTCCTGCTGCTGGCAGCGGCAGAGGAGAAGGTTGTCAGTATCCACCCTATCTCAAGCATCGGCCAGGTAAGCTCGTTCGTGTACTCGATGACAGCCGTCAGCTCCCCGAGCGTCATCTCGCCTCTGATCACCTCCCACCCGCATAGCAGCACAGAGAGGAGGATCATCACGCGAGCAAGCGCGCTCGATGGCGTCGACCAGTCAGCCCATAGATAATCAAGGCGCCTGCTTATCTCCAGGAAGGCCCTGTTCCTGGACCTGAATGAGGACTTCGACCTCTCCTCTCCTCCGAATGCCTTGACTGTCCTTATTCCCCTCAGGCTCTCGCTTGCATCCCTGTTCAGCTCTGCAGTGGCATCGGAAAGCCTATCAGATAGCTCCACTCCCCTGTACTCTGATTTCACAGCAAGGAATGCTATCGCCGGCATGACCAGCAGAGGAGAAAGGAACGCATGCCAGGAAATAGATGCGATTGCAGATGCCATCACCGCTATGTGTATGACAAGCTCGATCATGAACATCCCGACAAAGCCGAAGGCTTCCGATATATTCATCGCATCGCTTCCCAGCCTGCTCATGAGGACGCTGGGCAGATGGTCCCTGAAAAACGAGCTGTCCTTCATCATAATCGATGAAAAGAGGTCGTTCCTGATCATCCTCGCAGTGGATGATGTTATCGTATCTGATGCATACTCGCTCAGGTACTTGGCAGCGCCCATAGCCGCGAAGCTCAGGAGCACTCCCGACGAAAGACGAAGGAAGAGATCGCTTCTTCCTCCGATGATGCACTCATCGACAAGACGCTGCAGGAAGAAGGGCGCAAGCGCATTGAGGAATATCCCGAGGAGCATGAAAACGAATGAGAATATGTATCTGTATCTGTTTAAGTATATGCAATATAAGTATCTGCGCATAATAATCCCTTTGATCCGGTTCTCATTTCAGATAAATCAATCAAGGCGTGCACATGGAGCATATTGTGATATACATGAAGGCAAAATGCAAGCCTATTGACGAGACAAAGCATAATGAGAAGCCAGGCTTTAGGACTGGATACATGCTCTTTTCTCATCGATAAGGGAGGGCATCTTCTATTTCCCTTTCATCATCATTCCTATATCGATGGAATAAAGCTCCCGCAGATTGCAGATGCATCCTCTATGCTCCCTGCGTCTTTTCAATCAGCCCAAAGAGGATAGCCTCGCACTTCCTATAAAGACTCTCCGAAGCGTAGGGTGACATTCTTCCTCCAAGCATGCAGAATCATAGCATGGACACAATGGCAATCGGAGCCGAGATCAGAAGGCTAAGAAAGGAAAAAGGACTCACGCAGAAGGGGCTTGCAGATCTGCTATACCTCTCGCCGAAGACAATCTCGAAGTGGGAAACAGGCCTTGGGGCACCTGACATAACGCTGCTGCCAAGGCTCTCGAAGGTACTTGAGGTAGATGCGATCAGGCTTCTTGAGGGAAGAATGGAGGAAAATGGCTTGGACAATGGGAATATGAAGAATATGGGATTCTATATCTGCCCTGTATGCTCATCGCTTACAATGAGCACAGGAAAGGCAGGGATCACATGCTGCTCAAAGCCCCTGGAAAGGCTTGAGGCTAGAAAGGCAGAGGATGGGGAGAAGCTCATTCTTGAAGAGGTTGAGGACCAGTGGTACATAACCTCGAGGCACCCTCAGAGCAAGGAGGACTACATCTCGTTCATTGCGCTTCTGAGCTCTGATCGTCTTGACTTCACGAGGCTCTACCCCGAATGGGAGATCGGCGTAAGGATTCCCAGGAAGAGCCACGGAAGGCTTCTGTTTTACTCATCATCGAAGGGGCTGCTATACCAGCTGATATAAATTCAAGCCACAGGAGGCATATCGCAAGGATGACCTGCCTGTGGCTTTCCATATCCGGATCCCAGCTTCAGGGGCATCCCGCTATTCCATAGCCAATCATATCCTGATGCAGGCATTATGATGCTGAATCCCGTCTTGGCAGAAAAAAAGCGGATTCCTAAGAATCCGCTATGGGAACGACTGGGTTCGAACCAGCGACATCTACAATGTGACTGTAGCGCTCTCCCAGCTGAGCTACGCTCCCGTATTTCCTAGTTTATTCCTTTTGGGCATTCTTGTAAATCTATCTGATGAAATATTCGGCAATATCGTGCTCTTCTGCGATGATCCTTCTCTCAAACGAATATCCAAGGCCCTCAAGAGAGAGCTCAAGGAAGCATAGGAATATGCCCATATCTATCAGATTGAAGTGCCTCTTGATCATGCCCCTCATCAGCGATGGCTTTCCCTCTCCCCTTGAGACATGGATGAGGTTCCCTTCGCTCCTTACAAGCCATGGCTGGCTGTTGCATGCAGAGGGCGCAAGCCTGACAAGCCTCTTCACATCATCAAAGCCATCTCCCTTCCAGAAGGCATCGGCTGGAATCCTGTTGAAGCCATCCTCTCCAGTTCTCAGATCCACTCCCTTCCCGAAGTACTCCATGACAGTGAAATCAAGCCCATCCGCCTTCTTCTCCTTCGTCCTTCCGAAGCCATACCAGCAGACGCCCAGTCCATTCATCTCAGCCTCGAGATCGAACTGCTCTAGCATGTAGCCTGCATTCAGGTGTGAGGATACGGAGTTATCGCTATAGAAGAGGATGCACTTATCGCCCTTGGGGCTGCTTGTTTCACCTCTCTCGAGAATGCGGATGGCATAGCGGTCAGCAGTAAGGCTCTCAAGGCCTTCGGTAATCGACTCGGCCTTCCTCATATCCTCCTCAGAGAGGCTTTCAGAGAAGCTTCTCTGGCTCTTTCTTCTATCAAGCATGCTAAATAGCTCTTTCTTCATATAAGCACCAGGACAAGGGTGGTTGCTGCAAGCGCAACCACTATGGAGAGAATCATCGAGCCCTTGAAGAAGGATACGATGAACGACGACGCGACACCTACGAGCCCTGCAAGCCACTCAGGGCCGAAGTCGGTGAGCGCAAGAGGGAAGATAAGGGCACCTAGCGATGCAACAGGAAGCATCATCATGCACTTTCTGATGAACCTAGGCAGACGGGAAATGAAAGGAAGGAAGTAAGGAATCATCCTAGGCACCATGGTAGCAAATGCGCATAGGATTATCATGACGATCGGGTTGATCATAGACCAGCCTCCTTATCGGAATAGACGAATGCACCGAATACAGATGATATGAGCATCGAAATAAGAAACGAGACTCCGACTGAGAGGGAGAATACGAGTATCAGGACGCAGTTGAGGAGCGCTGATAATCCGAACACCAGGAGGGCCTTGATATGCCTTCTAGTCTCGCTTCCCAGAAGAGACGAGAACATAGCGTAGACAGTGATCACGGATGCCTTCTGAAGCACCTCTGGGAGGAACGTCCCTGCGGCAAAGCCGAGAGCTGTGCCTGAGACCCAGCCGATGTAGCTTGTGAATATCAGCCCTGCCATATATGGATACGGGAGCTTCCGGTCCTTGAATGACGCTACTGCGAAGATCTCATCGGTCGTGCCGAAGCCGCACATCAGGCGTCCCATCACTGACTCTGGATTCTCAAGCCTGGTAGATAGGGATGAGGCCATGAAGATGTACCTTGAATTGAGGAAGAACACGGAGATCGCTATCTCCAATAGGAGCGCTCCTGCATTGTAAAGGTTCATCATCAAAAACTGCCCGGATCCTGAGTAGTTCGAGATGCTTATTAAAACGCCCTCTACGAAGCTCAGTCCGCTTGTCCTTGTAAGCAGCCCGAAAGCAAGGGATGTCGTGAAATACCCAAGGAATATAGGGCTTCCGTCCTTTATTCCTTCCGCTGCTGTCAGTCTTTTATCCATATATCCTGCCAATAAGGCTCAGTGCTGCCTCTGTTCCATCGATTGCCGCTGACACTATTCCGCCAGCGTATCCTGCGCCCTCCCCTGCCGGGAAGAGCCCCTCCATCTGCATGAAGCCCTCATCGCGTGGGATCCTCACCGGGGATGATGTCCTTGTCTCTGCTGAGAGCAGAAGGGCATCATTCGTTCCGAATAGGCCACGCGACATCCTATTGAATGCATCAAGCCCGCTTCTCAATGCAGAGACGACGAAGGAAGGGAAAACAAGAGAAAGGTCATAGGGCTCAGCTCCCCTAGGGTAGCTTGTATCTGGAAGAGAAGAGGATGCTCGGCCTTCGATGAAGTCCATCATCCTCACGCCCGGAGCCCTGAATCCATCGATATAGCTTTTTCTCTCCACTTCCTCTATGAACCTCATGACTCCGAACGGAGACTGGTCCTCGATATCGCTTCTGCGTATCTCTGTGACGATCGCGCTGTTCGCATAGCGCCCTGAGCGGGAGGAAGAGGACATGCCATTCACCACCTGATGGCCCTTCTCAGTGCATGCAGGGACTATAACGCCGCCGGGGCACATGCAGAA
>JAXFQZ010000171.1:0-50087 GCA_034178685.1 Candidatus Ornithospirochaeta sp.
TTCTTTACTCCAATACTATATATGGCCCTTGTTTTTGTTGTGCTTGCTCCGCTTTCCCTTCTGTCAGCTCTTCTTATTGGAAAAGTGCCATATCTGAAGAAGCTTCTCTATCTATAGAGTGTTAGGAAAGAGACATGAAAAAAACACAAAGTCAATTGCTGTTCTATATGCACTCCTAGCAGCTGTCTTCTATGCCTTCTCTACTCCTTTCTCCAAGCTTCTTCTGAGAGAGGTTCCTGAAGTAATGCTGGCTTCCTTCCTATACCTAGGGCTGGAACAGGGATGGGAATAATGTACTCTTTCCAATGGAGGAAGGAAGAAAAGGAAATGTAAGGCACGAAGGAGATTGATTGGCTGTCGAAGGCCCCGACAAAGGCGGGGGTGTTTGCACCTGACGCTAACACCGTTTTTCCCCATCATCAATACACACAAAAAACGACCATGATTCTACATTAAAGTGATAATCATGGCCACTCTTTCAAAAAGTGATGGTTTGAATAAAAAAACGCTTTCTTAACTTAATGGTCAGGGAAAGGGGGCCCCAGATAACAACAACATCCAGGGTCTTAACTTAATGACATTGGCCTCGCAAGAGGCTCTTTTCTCATCTTGATAGGATGCTATTCCAGCATTCCTCCGTCTTTGCCTGTATCTCCTTCCTGTCAAGGGTCAGAAGCTCTCCTTTCTCCTTGAGCATCCTGCCTCTGCAGAAGACAGTGTCTATGTTCTTCCTGTCTGCGGAGAATACTATTGCTGAGAATGGATCGTTGAGAGGCGTCATATTCACGCTGTCTGTGTCGATGAGGATGAGGTCAGCGGACTTACCGCTCTCAAGCGTTCCGACCTTGTCATCGATTCCAAGAGCCCTTGCTCCGTTGATCGTCGCCATTTCCAGTATGTCGTACGGGGTGTTTGCAGAAGGAGACATGTTGGAGACAGTGCTGATGAGGGATGCGATGTTGATCTCCTTCATCATATTGAGGTTGTTGTTCGAGGATGCGCCATCTGTACCCAGGGCTACATTGACTCCGCTCTCCCTGAGCTTCCTCACAGGAGCGATCCCTGATGCAAGCTTGCAGTTCGATGTAGGGTTGTGTACGGCAGAACAGCCTCTCTCCCTGATGATTGCGATTTCATTATCCGTGAGATGAACGCAGTGGGCGAGGTAGGTCCTGTCATCGAGCACATTGATGCTATCGAGGTACTCGACGGGCCTCATGCCGTGCTCCCTGACGGAATCATTGACCTCTGTCATCGTCTCAGAGCAATGAGTGTGAAGGAATCTTCCGTTCTCATGTGCCCATTCATGGGCAGTCCTGTAGCATCCCTCTGTGCATGTGTATATGGCATGCACAGCGATATCTACACGGAAGCTGTCATCTCCATCTGCCTCCTCCTCGATAAGAGGAAGGCGCTCCCTTATTCTCCTCTCTGCCTCATCCCTGTCGCCGAAGAGGGTCTGTGAGATGATTCCCCTGATCCCTGCTTCCCTGGCAGCCCTGACTGTGTTATGGGCAAAGAAGTACATGTCGGCAAAGCATGTGCATCCTGAATCGATGAGCTCCGCGGCACCAAGAAGCGATGCATAGTAGATGTCATCCCCATTGAGCTTGTCCTCGATTGGGAATATCTGGCTAAGCCATTCCATTAGCTCGTTGCATGTGTCCTTGTAGTTCCTCATCAGCACCATCGGCAGGTGCGTATGGGCGTTGATGAACGATGGCATGGCGATCTTGCCGCTTCCGTCTATTATCCTGTCGCATGGAGTGCATGGATCGGCATCCATACGCAGAATACCATCCTCAATGAGGATGCTTCCCCTGTAGGAGAGGTTCCTCTCCGTCATTGGGATCACAAGTGCGTTCCTGATAAGAGTCTTCATATGCCTATGATAGCATTTCCTCCATCACTGCTCTATAGGCTTTATGGGAAGCCTTATGACTGTCTTCATCCTGTCAGCGGTGACACGTCTCGGATCGGAGAGGTATATCTCATGATGGAAGCGCTCTGTGAAATCCAATGCGTATGACCCTTCTATGAATGCCTCCATGCTATCTATCGTTCCCTTCTCCTCGTCGAACGAGCCATGGTGCATGCATTGCACGCATAATCCTTCCCTGTACTCAAGAAAGCGCACAGGAGAGAAGTCCGATCCCTTCTTCCTCCCAGCTGTCTCACGTGCCATCTCGAAGACATCCTCTGTAACGAAATCAGGAAGCCTCATGATGGATATCCATCGGAAGCTGTCCTTTGCAGAGTCCTTCACGGATCCGTTCTCTGTCCACCAGAGCCCCTCAAGGGGAGGAACCACATACTCGAAGTAGCCATCGATTGTCTTTCTTCCTTCCATCTTTATTGTGTACGAAAGAGCATACAGAAGCGAGATAGCCATCCTGTACTCATCCGATGTATTCGGGTCTCCCTTCCCCTCGACCGATGCATACCTTATTGCAGGCACATCGATCAGAGCAGGCTTTGCCGGTGGCATATATAGGTTTCTGTATTCCTTCTTGAAATCAAAGCTCATCTTCTTCCTCCTGGCTCCTCAAGCTCCTCGTATATTCTCTCAAGCACGCTGCATAGAAGCTCGCTGTTCTCCATGTCCTCGAAAAGGATCATCTTCTTCGCGCCAGGGTAGGGCTCCATCATAGCGCAGCCTGCGAGAATCCCAAGCGCGCTTTCCGTAGGCTTGATAAGGAGCCTGTCATCTGCTGCATATGCCGCAATCCTTCCCTTGAGGTATATGATGTATTCTCCCATCATCTTCCTGGCGCTTATTCCCTCAAGAGGCGACAGCTGATCCAGGACATATTGGATGAAGCTTTCAGATGTCGCCATTGCTTATCTCCTGGAAGTAGTTCCTGTCTCCCTTCTTCTCTGCAGTGAGGCGGAAGATGACGCAGCCATCAGGGCATACTATATCCTTCGTGTATTTCCCGCTCCCTCCGACCATCTCAAGGCTTCCTCCGCTCCTGACTGCCTCCATGAGAGGGTATAGCAGCATCATGGTCTTCGGGCAGATCCCATATCCCTGCTGGTTGACAGGGCAGCCGTAATCAGATGTGTAAACATCGCCGATCTGCTCTCCGTTCCTGCACATTCCTCTAGGGCTATCTCCTCTGAGGTATCCGATGACTTCTACAGTGAATCCATATTCGTCTTTGTACCATTTGTCCATTTGGGTATTATAATACAGGGATTCTGAAATGAAAAAGAAAACGGACTGGTTTCCCAGTCCGCCCAAGCCTTATTGGCGCTTACTTCACCAAAGCCCTCTTTATCTTCTTCGTCGTTGTCATCTCCATCATCTGATCCACTATGGTGATCTTCTCGATCTTCTTGTATCCGGAAAGATTCTTATTGACAGATGATACGATCTCCTGGACCCTCTTCTCCACTTCTGCCTTGTCCTTTCCCTTGCTGTAGTCATCAGATACGTGGATTACAGCCTCGATGCACTCGGATGGAACATCCTTCTTCTGCTGGAAGCCCCTGATAAGGATCTGGTCGATCTCTCCATAGAGCTGGAACATATCCTCTATCTCCTCAGGGAAGACGTTCTTTCCTCCCTCCGTGACGATTATGTTCTTCGCTCTTCCCTTCAGGTAAAGGTAGTTCTCGTCATCAAGGTATCCAAGGTCGCCTGTCCTGAGGTAGCCATCCTCATCGAAGAGGGCCTTTGTGTTCTCCTCATCGTTGTAGTACCCTATGCAGATATTGTCTCCCTTAACCCTGACCTCTCCGATTCCATTCTCATCCTTGTCCCTGATTACCATCTCGACAAACGGGAATACCTTGCCGACGGATTCGGTCTTGAAGTGGCTTGGCGGGTTGAGTGTAAGGATAGGTGCTGTCTCCGTAAGGCCGTAACCCTGGAGGAAGTTCAGTCCAAGCTGCTGATACTGCTTGAATACCTTTGGCGATAGAGGACCTGCACCGCAGATAAGGAGCCTTGAATTGTCAAGCCCGAGCTGTGAGAGGATCTTCTTGTCGAAGAAGCCCCTTAGCGGAGCCTTTTCGAATAGCTTCTTGCATCCGCCGTTGAACCACATCAGGAATCTGATCAGGCCATAAGTCAGGGCACCCTTCTCCTTGACCTTCTTCATGATTCCATCGATGAGCTTGTTATACAGCAGAGGGATTCCCATGAATACAGTGACCTTGCCCATCTTCATGTCGGCAATCATCCTCGATACGACGATGCCATGGCCGAATAGGCAGTCAGCACCATGCTTCACAGTCTCGAGGAGGACTGCTGTGCAGCAGTAGCTGTGGTGGAGCGGAAGTAGGGCATAGAGCGTATCCGTGCATTCGACTCCCATTCCATCTGCAGCCTGGTAGACATCGGAAGTGATGTTTGCGTTAGTAAGCACAGCTCCCTTCTCGTTTCCGGTTGTTCCGGATGTGAAGAGGATTGCGGCTGTATCGCTCTCGCTTACCTCTACGCGGTTCTCTATGGCATCGCCATTGAGGCCTGCAAGCTTCGTCCAGTCATCGCTTTTTCCCTTGAGCATGAGCGTGCCCTTAAGAGAGGCGAACCATTTGTTTCCGGATGCCTTCATCTTCTCAAGCACATCGAAGTCGCATATTGCGAAATCGCATCCTGCGAATTCTGAGAGCATCATGCATCTGTCTGCCTTCATCTGGTTGTCTATAGGAACAACGATAGCGCCTGCATAGGCGATTGCGAAGTAAGCAATTGCCCAGTCTGGGCTGTTCTTTCCATTGAGCATGACCTTGTCGCCTTTCCTGACGCCTCTGTCGATCATGTACTTGGCTGCCCTGCGGATCTGAAGATGAGCCTCCCTGTATGTGTAATCCTTCCTGTCTGGTTCAAAGACAGTGAAGCAAGGTCTCTCAGGATACTTCCTGATAGCCAACTCGAAGAGCTCTGCGATTGTCGGCCATTTCCCTTTGATTAATGAAGGACGGAATTCGTCCAGTTCGTCCCAGCTGTGCATATTCTAAATTCCTTATAATAAACTGAGATATATTTGACACTATTTGCGATAAGTGTCAATATAACCAGTGCTGACTATAATTAACTATCGATAGTTAATATTGATTATAAGGGGAATATCTTTTGAAAATGTCAAGAGTTAGTCCATATGCTGACTCATAGTGCCTGCAGGAATGCATCAGATGATATTAACAGTATCCGGATTTGCAAAATACGTGCTATATCTTACAATCTCGATATGGAAACCGCAGAAAAGGTCATCGTCATATCGAAAGCCCTCTCGAAGGAGCTCTCATCTTCATCGTTTGAATTCACCGGGACTGTATACAATCCACTTGAATACGCGTGGGAGAACTACGAGTCATTCACAGCGATGGCCTTTCCCCATCAGGGCAATGTGCTTCTGGTCGGCATGAATCCAGGACCCTTCGGGATGATGCAGACAGGAGTCCCCTTCGGCAATGCAGAATATGCTTCCTCCTATCTCGGGATAAATGGCAAGGTAGGAAAGCCATTATGCGAGAATCCTAAGCGCCCGATAGAGGGAATGGCTGTCAGGAGAAGGGAGGTCTCGGGAGAGAGGCTATGGCAGGCTGCAAGCATGATAGGAAGCAGGGATGAGTTCTTCTCGATTGCATCCATCTGGACCTTCTGCCCGCTTGCATTCATCTCAGAGGAGGGACGTAATATCACACCTGTCGAATTGCCTAAATGCGATAGGAAGCTGATCGAGGCTGTATGCTCGGAATACCTCATGAGGATCATAGATGCAGTACAGCCTATACGGATCGCAGGAATAGGAGGATATGCTTCGAAGATGGTCCGCGGTATTGGGCTTGAATGCTCCGCAATTCCCCACCCATCCCCTAGGAGTCCCATTTCATCATCCTTCTGGCCAGAGAAGGCAGCAATTGAGATAAGGAGGCTTCATGATGAGGCTTGATTGCTATGCAAAGGTCAATATAGGGCTCTCGGTCGGGGAGGTAAGAAGCGATGGATACCATGGCATAAGGACGAATATGGCGCTGATCTCGCTCTCCGATACCATCGAGGTGGACTTCAGGGAGTCTGATAGGACATCGGTCGCCATTGAAGGAAACACAGGATACCTCGAGGCAGGAAGAACAGATCTGATGGAGAAGGTCCTTATCGCTTACTCCGAGAGGACAGGGTTCTGCGTGGATGCATCGATCCGGATCGAGAAGCGGATTCCTGCAGGCTCAGGGCTCGGCGGAGGATCCTCGGATGCTGCGGCTGTCCTGAAGGCTGTAAATGGATTCTTCGGCAATAGGCTTACGCCTGATGAGCTTGCCTCTCTTTCCGCTTCGGTAGGCTCCGATATCCCATTCTTCGTATATGGCTATCCTCTTGCATTCGCATCGGGCCGCGGTGAGATCATAGAGCCTCTTGATCCCATGCTCAGCGGAAGGGAGCTTGTAGTCATCTGCGACAGCATGAAGCAGGACACAGGGGATGCATACGCTTGCCTTGATAGGATAGCGAGAAGCTCAGCATGCAATCCTATGTCAGGAAGCGTGCTGACAAGAAGGCTCTATCCGAATGATTTCGAGCTGGTGGCAGAGAGCCGTGCGCTTGGAATCGCACGCGAGGCATGCGCGGACGGGAAATCGTATTACAGCCTTTCTGGTTCGGGCAGCAGTGCATTCATTATTGCCGAAGAAGCAGAGAAAACGTTTGATAAAATCTACCAAAGCAATTCAAATTGTGATAATTTCTTGGTAAAATTCATCTAATAAGCTATATAAATCTATTTTCCAGGGGAGTGAGAGATGGAAATTACAGATGTGAGAATCAGGACAGTGGAGGGGAATGATAAGCTCAAGGCATATGCGACAGTGACCTTTGATAATGAGTTCGTTGTGCATAATATTAAGGTTATATCATCCGCAAATGGATATTTTATCGCGATGCCCTCAAAGTCATCATCGGATGGTTCGTTCAAGGATATAGCGCACCCGATTTCGACTGCGTTCAGGGAGAAGCTATCTGAGGCCATTCTGTCCAGATTCAATACGGTATAGTTGAAAAAATATAGCATTTTTGCTAGCTTCATATAGGATTGGGAAGTAGCCAAGCGGTTAAGGCACTGGTTTTTGATACCGGCATTCGAAGGTTCGAGCCCTTCCTTCCCAGTTTTATTGGATCAAGAATCAATATCTCTATGGTAATTGGCATTGCCAATGAGAGTATAAGGAGAAGAAAAATATGAGCGAAAAGACACTTTCTGCTAAGCTCAGGACCTCTGACTTCGGTTCAGCTGGTTCAAGAAGACTCGTAAGAGCTGGTCTCATCCCAGCTGTCGTCTATGGAAAGATGGAGCCTATCCACGTAGTTGTAAACGCTAAGGAGTTCAACCTCAAGAGATCTACCTTCAGCGAGTCCACTCTCATCCAGCTCGATGTTGAGGGAACAGCCCACAGGGTATTCGTGAAGTCATTCCAGGAGGATCTCCTCAAGGGACAGGTCAAGCACATCGATTTCTTCGAGGTTACAGTAGGTCACCTTGTAAGGACCCATGTACGCGTTGAGCTCCAGGGCAATCCAGTCGGATGCAAGGCTGGCGGTGTTCTCGATCAGGTCATCCATGAGCTTGAGATCGAGTGTCTCCCAAGGCATCTGCCCGAGTCAATCGTTGCTGATGTATCAGGACTCAACCTCAATGAGGCTCTCAGGGTAGACATGCTCAACATCCCGGAGACAGTCAAGGTTCTTGGCGATCTCGAGGCTACAGTTGCTTCCGTTAAGCCAGTCAAGGCAGAGGCAGCTCCAGTAGCAGATGATGCAGCTGCAGCTCCAGCTACAGCAGAGGCTCCAGCAGAGAAATGATCTTTGTATTCGGACTGGGAAACCCGGGATCCGGATACGAGGGAACAAGGCACAATGTCGGATTCGACGCTGTGTCACGAATGGCAGCGCAGATGGGCCTGAAGCTCAGAAAGCGCTGCTTTCGTCGTTATAGGATGGCAACCGATGGGAAAATCGCATTGGTTGAGCCTCTGACGTATATGAATCTCTCGGGCGAGGTATTCCCGGAGCTTGTCAAGGACGGCGATGAGGTGATAGTCATTGTCGATCAGATGGATCTCCCTCCAGGGAGAATCAGGGTCAGGCGTGGCGGCTCATCGGCAGGCCACAATGGCCTGAAGTCGATAATCGCAGCATATGGTGAGGATTTCATCAGGATATATATCGGCACGGGGCGTCCTGAGGAGGGTGTGTCAGTTGCGGACCATGTGCTATCGCGCTTTTCCGATGATGTGAGGCCTCTTGTCGATAAAGCCATCGATAAGGCCGCTGAGACAGCCTTCGAGATAGCTTCAGGCGAGGTTTTGAATGGAGTCATTCAGAGAGCTAATTCTTTCCAGGCTTGAGATACCGGGGGATGGACGCATCCTGATAGCCTTCTCCGGAGGCTCTGATTCCCTATGCCTTCTCTCGATTCTTTCCTCAGTATGCCCATCTCGCATAGCAGCGCTGTATGTCGACCATGGCATCAGGGGCCGTGATGAGCTTGACAGGGAGATAGCACTGAATTCAGCGAATGCCGTCCTACTCGGTGCTCAGCTGTCGATCCATGCTCTGGAGGAAGGGGAGGTATCGAGGCTCGCTGCTGCTAAGGGAATAGGCACAGAGGCTGCCGCCAGGGAGCTCAGGTACAAAGCGCTCAATGAGCATGCATCGCGCTTCGGTTTCTCCTATATCGCTACGGCTCATCACAGGGAGGATCAGGCAGAGACGCTTCTGATGAGGATCTCTTCCGGTGCTCCTTTCTATGCATACCAGGGGATAAGGGAGAAGGAGAGGAATATAATAAGGCCTCTGCTTTCGGTTCCGAAGAAGTGGATCGATGGATATCTGGAGGAGGAGGGGCTTGTCTGGTCCTATGACAGCACCAATTCCGATACGGATTACGAGAGGAACAGGATCAGGCGCTTCCTGATGCCTTCGATAACCGAACGCGAGAGGGAAATGCTTTCATCGATTGCCCGCAATGTCGCTGCAATACGCAGAATGCATAAGCCTCTAAGCGTCAATCTGGGCCTCTATGCGTCGATTGACAGGGCTGAATACCTTGGATCTGTTCCGTTTGCAAGGGAAGAGGCCCTGTACAGGATCAACCGTGCATTCGGCAACAGGGAAAGGCTCTCAAGGGCCTTCATCTCAGAGATAGGGAAAAAAGCAGAAGCCGGGTCTGGACGTATCCTCTCCCCGTATTTCTCGCTGTATTTCACAAAGGAATGCATAAAGGCCTACCCCCTGATGAGGGCATTTGCGTATGCATATGGTGAGCACGGATGGAAATACGATGTCATAAGCGAGGCAAGGGATGAGAGGACGCTCCTCATAGATCCATCGCTGCTGGACCCTCCTGTAGCTGTAAGGTCATCCCTGCCGGGGGACAGGATAGAGCTCAAGGATGGATGGAAGAGGATCTCTGATCTCGAGAAGGAGTACAGGATTCCCTATTCGGTTGTCGTTGAGGACAGGAATGGAATCGTGGCAATGCTTGCAAGGGAGCTAGGCGGAAGGGACAGGCTCTCAAGGCGGTTCCTCGGTTCAGGCTCTCTTCCTATTGCACTTGCCCCGTGAGGATATAAAAGCTATTATCTATAGAAAAGGACCATAGATGGACAATAACGAAAACAAAGACGACATCCGTCCGGAAGATAACACACCAGAGGGAATGCCAGATTCCCAGGAAGCAAAGGGCGGAGAGGAAAAAGCCTCTGAAGCCCCAGTTGTTGCTGAAGATCCGAAACCAGAAGAGAAGAAAGATCCCGATCAAGATAAAAAGGATGATAAGCCCGGAAAGCCTGAGGAGGGCAGGAAGGACGAAGAGAAGAAGAATGTATACGACCAGTTCAGGTACTGGGGCGCAGAGAGCGATGGCAAGGGCCCTTCCTTCAAGGGCGGAAAGAGAAACAAGCTTGCTCTCTTTGCCCTTGTCGCTCTTATTATCTCATTCGTTTATATCTTCATCGCCGATGGCCGGACTGCCAGCTCGCAGCAGGTGAGCTACACATCATTCATCAGCCAGGTCGAGAGGGGAAGCGTATCCAAGGTCACGATACTCGACCAGAGCAAGATCGAGTACATCGGAAGCAATGGCATCTCTTACACTACAAGGATACCTTACGCAGACTCATCGCTTATGGATAAGCTCAATGAGTACGGTGTCGACGTGACAGGAGCAGTGCAGCCGACTCCGTTCTGGTACATACTCCTGCAGCTTGTCCCATGGATCATCTTCATCGTGATGATCTTCATGATAATGAGGCAGACAGGTGCCGCAGGGGGCGGGAAGATGATGTCATCCTTCGGCAAGAGCCATGCGACTCAGTATGGGAAGAACGATAAGAAGGTTCTCTTTTCCGATGTCGCTGGCCAGAAGGAAGCAAAGTACGAGCTCCAGGAGGTCGTGGATTTCCTGAAGCATCCCGATAGATTCACCAAGATAGGCGCGAAGATCCCTAAGGGTGTTCTTCTCGTTGGCCCTCCTGGAACAGGCAAGACCCTTCTTGCACGTGCTGTTGCCGGAGAGGCGGGTGTGTCGTTCTTCCATACATCAGGATCGGATTTCGTCGAGATGTTCGTAGGTATGGGAGCTGCCAGGGTTCGCGATCTCTTCGATAACGCAAGGAAGAATGCCCCATGCATAATCTTCATCGATGAGCTTGATGCAGTAGGAAGGGCAAGGGGCTCTGGGCTTGGAGGAGGCCATGACGAGAGGGAGCAGACTCTCAACCAGATGCTTGTGGAGATGGATGGCTTCTCATCGGATCCCGGCATCATTGTCATGGCGGCTACAAACAGGCCCGATGTCCTCGATCCTGCGCTTCTCAGGCCGGGCAGGTTCGACAGGCAGGTCGTCGTTGCGCTTCCTGATGTCCAGGAAAGGCTCGATATACTCCGCATCCACACAAGGAAGGTGAAGACGGAGGCAGGCGTGGATCTCTCGAGGATCGCAAGGGCAACCCCGGGCTCCTCTGGCGCGGATCTTGCCAATCTCGTTAACGAGGCTGCTCTCTTTGCGGCAAGGGCCAATCGCGAGACCGTGAATATGGAAGACTTCGAGAAGGCCAGGGACAAGATCATCCTGGGAGTCGCAAGGGAATCCGTATTCATGACAGATGATGAGAAGAAGGCCACCGCTTATCATGAGGCAGGGCATACGCTTCTCCACTATTACCTTAAGCACACCGATCCTCTCCACAAGGTGACGATCATCCCTCATGGCAGGGCTCTTGGCCTTACGATAAGCCTTCCGAAGAAGGATACATACACTATGAACCAGTCCTATCTGGAGGACAGGATCAAGATATGCATGGGTGGATATGTTGCCGAGTCCGTTGTCTATGGAGAGACTACCACTGGAACGAGCAATGATATAAAGCAGGCAACGGATATCGCACGCAGAATGGTCACTGAGTGGGGCATGTCGGAGCTTGGCTTCATATCGCTTGCCAATGATGATGAGCCTCTGTTCCTCGGAAGGGAGATAGCTCAGCATAAGGACTACTCGGAGGAGACAGCAAGGAGAATCGACCAGGAGATCCATAAGGTCCTTGATAGATGCATGGACGATGCACGCAGGATCCTTACCGATCACCGCGATCAGCTTGATGCCCTCACGCAGGCCCTTGTGGAGAAGGAGACCCTTGATGACAGGGAGATCAGGGAGATGTTCGGATTCCCTGCTCTTGAACACGTTACGGATCTGAAATAAATGGTTGATACAGCACATAAGAGGAATTTCTGCATAATCGCGCATATAGACCACGGCAAGTCGACTCTTGCCGATAGGTTCATCGAGAAGGCAAGGCTTGTTACTGCAAGGGGACCGCAGCAGACCCAGATCCTCGATAATATGGATATCGAGAGGGAGAGGGGAATCACGATCAAGAGCCAGGCGGTGACGATCCCGTATACGGCATCCGATGGCGAGGTGTACGAGCTCAATCTCGTCGATACCCCGGGCCATGTCGACTTCACATATGAGGTATCCAGGGCGATCTCATCCTGCGAGGGAGCTCTTCTTCTGATCGATGCTTCCCAGGGCGTAGAGGCTCAGACGCTTGCGAACCTCTACCTCGCAATGGAGCACAACCTCGAGATCATCCCTGTGATAAACAAAATCGATCTTCCCAGTGCGGATATACCGGCATGCCTCCATCAGATAGACCATGACCTTGGACTGGATCCTGATGACGCATGCTTCGTGTCTGCAAAGACCGGAGAGGGAGTCGACTCGCTGTATGAGGCAATCGTAAGGAAGATCCCTGCTCCGACAGGAAGCGCGGCAGATCCTCTTAAGGCACTGATCTTCGATTCCCACTATGACCCGTACCGCGGAGTAGTGGTGCATGCAAGGATCTTCAGCGGCTGCGTCAGGCAGGGCGATGAGATCGTGTTCATGCACTCCGATGCAGAGTACAAGGTAGAGGACCTCGGGATCTTCCAGCTTTCGCTGATTTCAAAGAATGAGCTCTCTGCAGGCGATGTAGGCTATTTCATAGCAGGAATAAAGACAATCTCGGATATAAGGGTCGGAGATACTGTCACACTCAAGTCAAAGCCTGCCTCGGAGCCAATGGAAGGCTTCAAGGAAGTCAAGCCAGTTGTATTCTCCTCCATATATCCTGTTGATTCCAATGATTATGAGGAGCTGCAGGAGGCTATCGAGCGCCTGAAGCTCAATGATGCTTCCCTGATTTACGAGAAGGACAACTCAGCAGCGCTTGGATTCGGCTTCAGATGCGGATTCCTTGGCATGCTGCACCTGGAGGTCATACAGGAGAGGATCGAGAGGGAGTTCGATCTGTCTATTGTGTTCACGTCCCCTTCTGTACGTTACCACGTTCATATGAAGAACGGAGAGGATATCATGATAGACAATCCTCTTGAGTATCCCGATCCTATGAGGGTCGACTACGCAGAGGAGCCTTATATCCAGGCGAATATAATAACCCCAACGGAGTACGTAGGGCCGATCATCTCGCTATGCCTCGAGAAGAGGGGTATCCAGACATCGATGAACTACCTGGACCAGAAGAGGGTCGAGCTTATATACGACATGCCTCTCTCTGAGGTTCTCTTCGATTTCTATGACCGACTGAAGTCTATCTCCCGTGGATATGCCTCATTCGACTACAATGTGATCGATTACAGGAGAACGGACCTCGTGAGGCTCGATGTGCTTGTGAACGGGGATCCTGTCGATGCTCTTTCGCAGCTTGTCTTCAAGGGCAATGCGCAGTCGAGGGGAAGGGTAGTATGCGAGCGCTTGAAGGGCGAGATACCGCGCCAGCAGTTCAAGATCGCGATCCAGGCCGCTATCGGCGGGCAGATAATATCGCGTGAGACTGTCTCAGCATACCGCAAGGACGTCACAGCCAAGTGCTATGGCGGAGATATCTCCAGAAAGAGAAAGCTCCTTGAGAAGCAGAAGGAAGGAAAGAAGAGAATGAAGATGGTCGGCAATGTCGAGATTCCTCAGAGCGCATTTCTTGCTGTTCTCAGGACTGAGGATGACGCATAGGAGGAACTGCAATGGATGGTGTCAAGCTCATCGGCATAACCGGAGGATCGGGATCAGGTAAGAGCACTGTCGTGAAGAGGATCAAGCAGGCTCATGCTGAGTCCGTGCTTATTGCCCAGGACAATTACTACAAGAGCGCGCCATTCATCAACAACGACAATATCACGGCATTCAACTTCGACCACCCTGATGCCTTCGATATGGATCTCATGCTATCGAACCTGATGGATCTCAAGGAAGGCAGGAGCTGCATGATGCCTCAGTATGACTTCGTCCATCATAGGAGGAAGGAGGAATCGGTTCTTGTCGAGCCCCAGAAGCTGATAATTATAGACGGTCTCATGATCTTCTATGACAAGAGGATCAGGGATCTTCTGGATCTGAAGCTATACGTGGATACTCCTGCGGATATCAGGTTCATAAGAAGGCTTCAGAGGGATATCAAGGAGAGGGGGAGGACCCTGGAGAGCGTGATTGAGCAGTATGTCAATGTCGTAAGGCCGGGGCATATGAGCTTCATTGAGCCTGCCAAGGAGTATGCCGACCTCATAATCCCTGAGGGCGGATACAACGAGAATGCCATGAATGTCCTCTTCACGTTCGTCAAGGCAATCTGTCAGGAGTGATCGCGGTACATTATCCAGGTGTTCCTGATCTCCTTGAATGACCAGGTATCCGGAACAGGGTCCGGGCCTCCTAGAAAGCCCTTCCTGCATCTGAGTATCCTTGCGCTTCCCATTATGGAGCCTTTTATTATCCCGAATTTCCTCACGGCCTCCACGAAGTACGTGGAGCACGACGGGGTGTATCTGCAGCATGGGCCTGTGAATGGGCTGATGAGCCCCTTATACAGATAGACGGGGATTAGGAATAGCTCCTTTAGGATGTTCTTCATGCCAAGATGATAACCAATCAGGGCTCTTTGGTTCAACAAGGTGCTCTTCCATATTGAGGAAAACAGGCGATTGATGTATGATGATTGGCAGTGTTGACTCGTTTCAATGCTCGAATGTTGACGTATGGCCGTACTTTTGCTAAGATACCATACTGTCGAAAGATGATAATCAATAGAGAGGTTAAAAATGGCAACTCCTAAGTATAAAACATCTAAATCCAAGGCAGCTTCAAGAAAGTCTGCAAACATGAGGCTTTCAGCTCCTAACCTGTCTGAGTGTCAGACATGTGGAAACCTGATTCCTTCGCACCGCGTATGCCCTAAGTGCGGCTATTATGCTGGCAAGCCGGTCGTTGTCAAGGACGAGGAGTAATAGATCATGACAGAACAGGAAGTATTTGAGAAAGTAAAGAACCTTGTGGTTGAGAAGCTTTCGGTCGATCCTGCAAAGGTGACGATGAATGCTAACTTCCGCAAGGACCTTGGAGCTGACAGCCTCGATACATATGAGCTTGTCTATGCTATTGAGGAAGAGACCGGAATCACGATCTCCGACGATATGGCTAATGAATTCGAGACAATCGGCGATGCTGTCAAGTATCTCAAGAAGGAACTCGGCTAATTGAACGCTTATCAAGCAAAAGCTCCCAAGCTCACTTCTGAACGTGAGCGGGAGCTTTCTTCGTTTCTGAAGGATAACAATCTCAGATTCGACAACCTGAGCCTTCTGAATCTCGCATTCACCCATACTTCCTATGCAAACGAGTGCAAGAACGGCGTCGACAACAACGAGAGGCTCGAGTTCCTCGGCGATAGCGTGCTTGGCATGATCACGGCAGAATACCTCTTCTCCTCATTCTCTCTTTACCATGAGGGCGATTTCTCGAAGATCAAGGCCATAGTCGTTTCAGAGGACTCCCTTTCGGAGGTTGCCTCATCGCTGGGCTTCGAGAAGTATCTTCTGGTAGGCAAGGGCGAGCTTCTTCAGGGAGGAAAGAGGAAGAAAGCCATACAGGCAGATGCACTTGAGGCTGTGATTGCAGCGCTTTACCTCGATCAGGGCTATCAGGCTGCGAAGCTCTTCGTGCTTTCTTTCATTCCAAGGCAGGTTGAGAACTTCCTCAATAACAAGCTTTCCTACAAGGACTACAAGACAGAGCTCCAGGAATACCTCCAGAAGAGAAGGGGGAAGGTCCCTGTGTATACCCTTGTGAGCCAGACAGGCCCTGACCACAACCAGGTCTTCTCGGTCAAGGTCGAGCTGGGGACCAAGTCATATGGCCCTGCTGAGGGAAAGAACAAGAAGTCAGCAGAGCAGGCTGCCGCTAAGATGGCGCTCATCGCGCTTGGGCTAGAAGTCCGGTAGCTATCCTTTCAAGAGTCCCGCTTTCATTGAGAGCGGGATTCTCTATTACCTGGTCAAGCATCTCATTGAGCGCTTTCCCGATCTCGGGACCTGGCCTGAATCCGAGCTCGATCAGCCTTTTCCCATCTATCCTCAGATCCTTTACCGAGAGCGCAAGGTCCTTCTCCATCTCCTCCCTGGTTCTCTCCCAGAGCTTCAGTATGCCTGACATGTCGGGCTCCTTTCCTGTTGTAGCCAAAGCGTCGCATGCCATAAGCTGAAGCAGGGGACCGATCCACTCTTTCCCGACTCTCCTGATGAATCTCCTGACAGCGCTTCCTGTCCACGAGTCCGTATATGTCATCATGTGCTCCCTTACAAGGTGCACGACGCTCTCTCTTTCCTCTGTGGACGTCTTCAGCCTTCTGAAGATCGCATCGGTCATCTGAGCTGATTCGATATCGTGGCCATAGAATGTGTACTCCCTCTTCTCGCCAGGCCTACGTGTCCTGGTCTTGCCTATGTCATGGAAGAGCGCTGCAAGCTTTACAGGAAGCGGAAAGCCATGGTCTGATGCAGCCTTCAGGGAAAGCAGGAGGTGCTCGTAAAGATCCTCGCTGTGGAATCCTCCCTGCCGGAAGCCATAGCATGATGCTATCTCCGGGAAGCACACATCCAGGGTGCCTGTTCTCCTCATGGCCTCTATGCCCATTGTGCTATCAGGGCTATCAACAAGCGCGAAGAACTCCTGCTTGATGCGCTCTGCGGATACATTCGAGAGAGTGGGAGAGAGCGCGGCTGCCGCCTTCTCAGTCTCCTCCTCTATCCTGAATCCAAGCTTTGCGGCGAATCTGCAGGCCCTCATTATCCTCAGGGCATCCTCCTTGAACCTCATGTACGGATTGCCTATTGCCCTTATTGTCTTCGACCTCAGGTCCTCCATGCCTCCGTGCATGTCTACGATGTTCCCATCAGGAAGAGAGGCTGCGAATGCATTTATCGTGAAGTCCCTTCTCTCGAGGTCCTGCTCGAGGCTCTTCACGAATTCCACGCTCTCGGGATGGCGGGAATCGCTGTATTTCCCATCAGTCCTGAAGGTCGTGACCTCGAAGCTGTTTCTCCTGAACAGCACTGTCACTGTTCCATGCTTTATGCCAGTATCGATTGTGTGCCTGAATATCCTCTTCACATCCTGCGGCTCTGCATCGGTGGTGAAGTCATAGTCATGATTGGGCCTTCCCAGGAGGTAGTCCCTGACAGCTCCTCCTACAAGATAGAGGCTGTAGCCGTTTTCCCTGAATGCTGATGAGAATTCCCTGAGTATCTCTGGAACTGGATAAAGCATAATCTGAGGATAATCGATTTGCAATCGACGGTAAATACGCATTTCCGAGCATTGTTCCTGGATGGCTATAGAAGCTCCCTGTCTTGAAGGAATGCTGTTATTTCTTTATCATTGTTCGAAGGAGTGTTTATGTTCAAGAGCGTAAATAATAAAGTCGATTTCCCTAAGATGGAAGAGAATGTGCTCTCCTTCTGGGAAAAGCAGGATATCTTCAGAAAATCCATAGAGCAGCGCCCAGCTGACAATGAATTCGTATTCTATGATGGACCTCCTTTCGCAACAGGTCTTCCTCATTACGGCCACCTTGTGCCTGGAACAATAAAGGATGCTATCCCCCGCTATCAGACTATGCGCGGCAAGCGCGTCATCAGGAGATTCGGCTGGGACTGCCATGGCGTACCTATCGAGAATATCGTTGAGAAGAAGCTCGATGTGCATGGACACCAGGCTATCGAGGAGTACGGTGTCGACAAGTTCAATGAGACATGCCGCTCGATCGTGACGACCTACACCAAGGAGTGGAGGGAAACTGTCACCAGGATGGGCCGCTGGGTTGATTTCGACAACGACTACAAGACAATGGACAAGAGCTTCATGGAATCCGTATGGTGGGTATTCAAGACGCTCTACGACAAGGGTCTGGTATATGAGGGCTTCAACATCCTTCCATACTCACCTGCACTCGAATGCCCTGTATCCAACATGGAGGTCAATCTCGGAGGATACAAGGATGTGGTCGATCCTGCTGTCACAGTCAGATTCAAGGTCGATGGAAAGGAGAACACATACTTCCTTGCATGGACGACAACGCCTTGGACGCTTCCTTCCAACCTTGCGCTTGCTGTAGGACCTGAGATCGATTACGTTCTTGTCCGCGATACTGAGTCCGGTGACTCATATTACCTGGCAGAGAAGCTTCTCGGAAAGTACTACAAGGATGGCAAGGGCTATGAGGTAGTCGAGCGCATCAAGGGAAGCGAAATGAAGGGCATGACCTATGAGCCTCTCTTCCCTTACTTTGCGGACCTGAAGAAGCAGGGCGCATTCGTTGTCGTGAATGCCGACTATGTCACAACAGAGGACGGATGCGGTATCGTACACACAGCTTCCGGCTTCGGTGTGGATGACTACAATGCCCTCAAGGATACAGGAATCCCTGTAGTATGCCCGATCGACTCAGCGTGCAGGTTCACTTCCGAGGTCCCTGAGTGGGAAGGCGTATTCGTAAAGGATGCCGACAAGAGCATTATCCAGTGGCTCAAGGAGCATGGCAAGCTAGTCAAGAAGGAGAACTATCTCCACTCTTATCCATTCTGCTGGAGAACAGGAAAGCCTCTGATCTACAGGGCAATGAGCTGCTGGTTCGTCGATGTCCCGAAGATCAAGGAGAAGATGCTCAGCTGCAACGAGAAGATCACCTGGGTTCCTGACCACATCAAGCACGGAAGATTCGGAAAGTGGCTTGAGGGTGCAAGGGAATGGGCTATCAGCCGCAACAGGTTCTGGGGCAACCCTATTCCTGTATGGAAGTGCGATGGCTCCGACTACATCGAGGTTATCGGGTCTGTCGAGGAGCTTGAGAAAAAGTGCGGACAGAAGGTCGAGGACCTGCATAAGCACTATGTGGATAAGCTCACATGGCCGAGCCCTGATGGAAAGGGAACGATGAGAAGGATCCCAGATGTCCTTGACTGCTGGTTCGAGTCCGGCTCGATGCCATATGCTCAGCAGCATTACCCATTCGAGAACAAGGAGAGGTTCTCCCGCATCTTCCCTGCTGACTTCATCAATGAGGGCCTCGATCAGACAAGGGGATGGTTCTATTCGCTTACTGTGCTTGCCGCAGCCCTCTTCGATGAGCCTGCATTCAATAACTGCATAGTATCAGGCATCGTTCTTTCTGCCGATGGAACGAAGATGTCGAAGAGCCTCAGGAACTTCACCGATCCTATGGAGATCGTCAGGAAGTACGGAGCTGATGCTCTCAGGTTCGCCCTGATCAACTCATGCCTCGTGAAGGCTGATGACCTGAAGTTCAGCGATGATATCGTATACGATGTGCTGAAGAACCTTCTCATCCCGCTATGGAATGCATACTCGTTCTTCGTGACATATGCTAATATCGATGGCTATGAGCCGGGCACTACTGAGTACAGCAAGCTTGAGAATCCTCTCGACAGATGGATCATCAGCTCAACCAACCGCCTTGTCCAGGAAATCACGGATGGCTTTGACCATTACGATATGCAGGCAGTATGCCAGCCTATCGTCTCCTTCATCGACGATCTGAACAACTGGTACATCAGGCGCTCAAGAAGGAGATTCTGGAGAAGCGAGAACGACGGTGACAAGAAGCAGGCATACGATACCCTTTACAGGGTCCTTATGACGCTTGTGAAGGTCGCATGCCCTGTGCTTCCATTCGTCACCGAGGAGATCTACCAGAATCTCAGGACCGAGGATATGCCGGAGTCCGTGCACCTTTGCATGTGGCCTGAGGCAGATGCATCCGAAAGGGATACCGAGCTTGAGAAGGAGATGAGCCTTGCTATGAAGGCAATCGCCCTCGGAAGGTCCCTCAGGAGCAGCTCCAACCTCAAGATCCGCCAGCCTCTATCCTCCTGCTTCATCGTTGACAGGGAGGAAGGTGACAGGAAGGTGCTTGAGAAGAGCGCTGACATCATCGCAGAGGAGCTCAACGTAAAGAAGGTATTCATCGAGAAGGATGAGTCCAACCTCGTTTCGTATTCAGCTAAGGCAAACTTCAAGGCACTGGGCTCAAGGCTTGGGAAGAACATGAAGGAAGTCGCTGCAATGATCCAGCTTTTTGACAGCGCTGAGATCGCATCCATACTTGATGGTAATGCCAAGACACTCCAGTACTCGGCAGGGGAGATCCAGCTCACAGCTGGTGACCTTGCTGTCCAGAGAAGCGAGAAGGAGCACGTGAAGGTCCTCAATGAAGGCAATATCACAGTAGGATACGACACAAACGTCACAGAGGAGCTCCTGCTTGAGGGTGTTGCAAGGGACCTTGTCAGGTTCATCCAGACCGAGAGGAAGGAGAAGGGCTTCGAGGTTTCCGATCGCATCACGATCGAGATCGATGGCGATGAGCTTCTGAAGAAGGCAGTAGGCGCATTCGAGTCCTATATTGCCAAGGAGACGCTTGCAAACAGCGTGACAATCGCTCCTAATGCAGGTTCTGAGACAGAGATCGCAGAATCCAGGGTTGTCGTAAATGTACAGAAGGCTTAAAGCAGTTGCTGTATTCTCTGCGCTCATGGTGCTTGCATCATGCGCGCATAGAAGCCCATTTCAGGATGAATACTACTTCCAGGCAATGGGAGAGGATGGAGAGATAGTCATCACAGCCGATGCCAATGCCCTTCGCTCCTCTTCCATGGGCATCCTCCCTGCCGAAGGTGCTGCAGGCACACTGGCATCCAAGGCTGAGAGAATCTCGGTAGCGCTTGATCCGATGACAGAGGATGTCTATCCGCTTCCTGTGGACCAGTATGTGATGTATGGCGCTTTCGAAGGGGATTATGGGAAATTCCCCATCAATACGGCCCTTTCATGGTCGAAGGAGTTTAAGAAGGCAAAGGAGGACGGGGTCAGGTACTACAGAAGCGAGGAACTTGGTCTTGAGGCCGCGGTTCCTCAGAACGGGATCCTGCTCTTCTCATCCGATAGCTATGCTGATGCTTACAGGAAGACCATCTCCTCACGAAGCCAGCTGATTGATTTCGATACAGCAAGGCTTATGGCAGAGGCAGGCGCCGCTGTATACCTCAGTTCTCCGAAGACACTGATGGACATAGGGTTCGAGCTTCCTCAGACAGTCCTTAACCAGATTGTCCGCTGTCTCTTCCTTGTTGACGAAAGCGATTCCGTTAGCTATATCTCAGGTAGATTCGAAATGAAGGACAAGTCAGCCGCCAGGTCCATGGTAACGCTCCTTAAGAACCAGCTTATCCAGAAGATCAAGAGACAGGGAGGAAAGCTCGATACAAAGGCCCTCGCATCTCTCTTCACGTATGAGGATTCCATAGTGACTATCAAGGACATGGAGATGGATCAGGAAATGAATGCAAGCATAAAGGGCATCGTTTCCAAGGCTGCGGGAGGATTGCTATAATGCCTATTTATGAATACAGGTGCACCAGATGCGGAAAGCGCTTTGAGCTGATCAAGAGCTTCTCGGATGATGCAGAGCATGATATCTGCCCGGATTGCAAGGCAGATGCGAACAGGATATTCTCTGAACCTGCACAGGTTGTTTACCATGGTTCAGGCTATTACTGCACAGATCACAAAAGCTGTCCAGGCGGCGGTGAAGGCTGCTCCTGCGGCAAATAAGGATGTTTAGAATGAAGAGAATCCTTACAGGTGACAGGACAACAGGTCGTCTGCACCTTGGCCATTTCGTCGGTTCCCTGAAGACCAGGGTGGAGCTTCAGGACCAGTATGAGGAGTTCATCCTCCTTGCCGATGTCCAGGCACTGACGACCCACTTCGAGAATCCAGAGCTGATCCATCAGTCGATCATCGACGTAGCTACAGACAATCTTGCCGCTGGGCTTGATCCTGAGAAGGTCACTCTTGTCCAGCAGTCAATGGTTCCAGCGATTGCGGAGCTTACAGTCTTCTACTCGATGCTCACTACAGTCAACCATCTGCTGATCAATCCTACGATCAAGACTGAGGCAAGGAACTACGGCTTCGGGGAGAACGATGGTGAATTCAATTATGATTTCTCGCGTCTCACTTATGGATTCCTGGGATACCCGGTATCGCAGACGGCTGATATCACATTCTGCAATGCGGATCTCGTTCCAGTTGGCGAGGATCAGGTTCCCCATCTTGAATTCTCAAGGAAGCTTGTAAGGAAGTTCAACGATCTCTATGGAACATCGATCAAGGAACCAGACTACAAGCTCTCTGTCGTCTCGAGGCTCCCGGGCCTGGATGGCAGGAAGATGAGCAAGTCAATGGGAAACGCAATCTATCTCTCAGACAATGAGGATGAGCTCTGGAATAAGGTTAGGAATGCCGTGACCGATACAAACAGGGTCTCTGTGAAGATCCCCGGCAACCCGGATGTATGCAATGTATACACATACCAGAAGGCATTCAATCCAGAGGAGTCGGAGAATGTATGCTCCATGTGCAGGAACGCGCAGATAGGATGCGTTGCATGCAAGAAGATGCTTGCAGCCAGAATGAATGAGCTTCTTTCTCCTATCAGGGAAAGGCGCCATTACTACGAGGAGCATCAGAATGAGGTCAAGGACCTTATACATCAGGGAACTGCAAAGGCAAATGCGATCGGAAACGAGAACATCGCAGCAATCAAGGAGAAGATGCACGTCGTTGTATGACAGGCATTTCCACTGCGCTGAGGGCTATCTTCGGATAGCCTTTTTTAGTCACCAATGCATTGCTGCATGCATATTGGCATTCTGAGAGCACTGGCATAGGGAATAGAAGGACTCAGCGTCTTCAGGGCTTTTCATCATATGAGGGTATCCCTGAGCTGATGGATCTGCATGATGCATCGCTATCCACTGGCAATAAGGATGCTAAATAATATGATGCATATCCTATTTTTCAGGTGCGATTATCACAGAGCCGCCATTATCATAGAGCCTGAAGCCCTTTGTGCAAAACAATCGTCAAGAGGCCTAGCTGATGGGTCCTCTTATATAATCTTATAAGCCGATTGAGCCCGGATCATGCTTTGCGGTGATTCCTTCCTTTCAAGTTAGCTCAAGTATATATTGTTGAAATACAATCCAATATAGGAATATAATGCTTGCATCAATATGCAATGAACCCTGTCAATGCCTAAGCCAGCCTTGATGGAGGCACAGGGCTTTCCATGCCTGCATCATCGGAATGGATAGGAATATGGAATGCATCAGGGGAAGCTCTAGCTTATATCCCTTCTCTGCCACTCGGCCTCATAGAGCCTGATATAGGTTGCTATCTGCCTCCTGATCTCCGATCTGGAAAGGAAGAAGACATCAGCAGCCTCCCAGACTGAGAAGCTTCCTACGATATTCACAGTATCGAATACAAGGCGTGACGAGTTGTCTCCTAGGAAATAGGATACAGTAAGCACTGCGGCTCCGAATAATAGAAGCCCAAGAGCCTGAAGAGTATTGAGCCTGAGCATGCCCATGCTCTTCTTTATGTCCATTGCGAAATAGCTTCTGTATGTCTCCCGTGCCTTATCGAAATCAACCTCATCATCCAGAATCACCCTAAGCTTCTCAGATGGCATCGAGTGGCCAGCCGCATCGTAGAGGTATTCGATGATATCAGGGGAGGGAAGGGAGCTGTTGATCGGTGAGTAGAGCTCCTTTCCTGTGACGATAAGCTCGAGCTTCCCATCCTTCATAGGGAAGAATTCCCTGCCAGGCCTCATCTGCCTGAATGCTTTTAGTTTTCTGCTTAGACCCATGAATAATGTATAAACCTATGGATTGCATTATTCAATCGGAATGATCATGATTCAAGCTTCTCCCTCGCAACAGCCAGCATCAGCTTGATTCTGTTCTCCTGGTTAACCTTCGTAGCCGAGGGATCGTAATCGATGGGGACTATGTTGGATTCAGGATAGCGCTCCTTGAGTGGCCTGATCATGCCCTTTCCGCATATGTGGTTCGGAAGGCATCCGAATGGCTGAGTGCATACAATGTTGCCATAACCCTTCTCGATGAGCTCAACCATCTCCGCAGTCAGAAGCCAGCCTTCTCCCATCTTGCATCCCCTATCGATGAAGGGGCTTACCATCTCCTCAAGCTCCCTGATCGTAGCAGGTGCCTTGAATTCAGGATGCCTTTCGATGGCTCTTCTCGTCCACATCTCGAATTTCTCGATATAAGGTATGCCGATATGCTTCATGAACCATGCATAGAGAGCCCTGCCTCCATAGTATTCCTGGTCCTTCTGCCCATTCTCGAAGCCGTATAGCACGAACCCGATGAGAGGAGGAAGCATTACCTCAGCACCCTCGCTCTCCAGAAGCCCCTGAAGGTCGCTATTGCCGAGCTTGGAGTACTTCATGTATATCTCGCCTACGATGCCGACCTTGACCTTGGGCTTCCTGTCCACAGGGATGGATGCAAAGTCATCCGAGATCCTCTCGAGGTTCCTTCTGAGGTGGCGCCCGAAATACCTCCTGTTTCTCCTGAAGCACTCCCCGAGGTATTCGCACCACTTTTCGATCATCCTGTCGGTGGAGCCCTTTTCCTTCTCATAGGGCCTTACCTGGTTCGAAAGCATCATTATGATGTCGCCATAGATGATTCCTGTGAACGCCTGTACGAGCATCGGGAAGGTGATTGTGAAGCCTGGGTTCGAATTCATGCCCTGGAGATTGAGGCTTATCACAGGGATATTCCCCAGTCCTGCTCTCTCTAGTGCCTTGATCAGAAGGAAGTAATAATTCGATGCCCTGCATCCTCCGCCAGTCTGGGAGATCGCGACTGCGCATCTGTCCTTATCGACCAAGCCTCGCTTGATCGCATCGATCATCTGCCCGATCACGAGAAGGCATGGATAGCACATGTCGTTATGCACATACCTCAGTCCTTCCTGGATGACCTCAGGCCCGTCGTTCTCGAGAAGCAGGCACTTATAGCCATGGATGGTGAAGATATGCTTCATGATCGAAAAGTGTATAGGTGTCATATTAGGGACTATGATCGTATAGTCCTTCTTCATTTCCTTCTCAAACCTTCTTGCCATTGTTCATCTCCAGTGCTGCAAACAGGGACCTGAGCCTGATCTTCACGGCTCCGACATTGGTGATCTCATCGATCTTGAGCTGCGTGTATATCCTTCCTTCCTTTCTGAGGATCTCCCTGACTTCATCCGTTGTGACAGCATCAAGGCCGCATCCGAATGATACGAGCTGCACCAGGTCCATATCGCTGTTCTCGGCAATGAAGCATGCGGCATCGTACATCCTTGCATGGTAGGTCCACTGATTGAGGACCTCAACGTCATGATGCCCTGTCAGAGGCGCAATGGAGTCCTCTGTGATAACGGATGCCGAGAGGTTGACTATGAGCCTGTCGATCGAGTGGTTGATCTCGGGATCTGCGTGATAAGGCCTTCCAGCAAGGACTATGATCCTCCTGCCTTCCTTCCTTGAGAGCCCGATGATCTCGTTTCCCTTATCGATTATCCTCCTTCGGTAGCTGTATAGCTCCGTGAATGCCTTATCGACAGCAGATGATGCTTCCTTGCGCTTCACGCCGAGGATCTCGGTTACTCTCTTCTTCAGATGCCTTGGGTTATCAAGCGAAAGATAGCCCAGGATAAGCGGAATGCCGCCTAGGTCCTGATTGCCCTTGATCACCTCGCCGTAGTATGCGACAACTGGGCAGTTGAAGTGGTTGTTTCCCTTCTCCTCGTTGATATTGTAGCTTGAGCAGGGGATGAAGATCCTATCGACCTTCTCCCTTACCAGGTATTCGACATGCCCATGCATGAGCTTTGCAGGAAAGCATACTGTATCTGAAGGAATCGAGGACTGTCCCTTTATATACAGATCCCTATCGGAGAAAGGAGAGACGACGACCTTGTATCCTAGCTCTGTAAAGAGCGTTGCATAGAATGGCAGCAGCTCATACATGCCAAGCGCAAGGGGAAGGCCTATGGTGCCCTTTGTCCCGCTGGAAGGAAGATCCCTGTATCCTGAGAGAAGCTTCTGCTTATATGAATAGAGATTGTATCTATCCATATCCTTCGAATCCCGGCCTGTGAGGGGACGCTCGCACTTGTTGCCGCTGATCATCCTCCTCTTGGCACCGAAGCTGTTGATCGTGAGAAGGCAGTGGTTCTCGCATCCCTGGCACCTGGTGCTCCTGACAGTATGGTTCAGATTCGCTATCTCCTCATCTGAAATCGTGGAGCTTATCGCAAGATTGTCCTGCTTTGCCTTCATCCTGGCGTAAAGCGCGGCTCCATATGCTCCCATAAGCCCAGCGATCGAAGGCCTTACTACCTCAAGCCCAAGCTCCTTCTCGAAGGCCCTCAGGACTGCATCGTTGAGGAATGTGCCTCCCTGGACCACGATGTGCCTTCCCAGTTCCTCCGGATTGGATGTCCTTATGACCTTGTAGAGAGCGTTCTTGACGACGCTGATCGCAAGTCCTGCTGAGATATCGTTGATGGATGCACCGTCCTTCTGGGCCTGCTTTACCGATGAATTCATGAATACAGTGCACCTTGAGCCGAGATCCACAGGATTCTTTGCGCTGATCGCAAGGCGCGCGAACTCGGATGCGGATTTCCCGAGAGCATTGGCGAATGTCTGGAGGAACGACCCGCAGCCAGATGAGCATGCTTCATTGAGGAAGATATCGTCTATAGCGCCATCACGGATCCTGAAGCACTTTATGTCCTGCCCTCCGATATCTATTATGAAGTCCACGTCATCCATGAAGTGCTTTGCTCCGATGAAGTGCGCCTGTGTCTCGACAAGCGAGTAGTCAAGGCTGAATGCAGTCTTCAGGAGGTCCTCTCCATAGCCTGTGGATGCAGATGCAGCGATGATTATATTCGGATATTCCTCGTATACGGATGAAAGGAATGATGCGATTGCCTGCACTGGGTTCCCATTGTTGGGGCTGTACCTTGATAGCAGCAGGTCCCCGTTCTCTGCGAGGATGCAGCATTTGATCGTAGTAGAGCCTGAGTCTATTCCCAGATATGCTCTTCCCTTGTATCTGGATGGGTCGCGTGATGGAACCGTCGCCCTTCTATGCCTTTCAAGGAAGCTGCTGTACTCATTCTCATCGCGGAAGAGGGGATCGAGCTTGATGAAGCTTGATTTCCCCTTATACAGGGAAAGCTGGGAGATGACATCGGAAAGCCTCATCTCCTTTCCCCCCGGAGCGAGGGAAGCACCGAGAGCTACGTAGTAGAGTGAGTTCTCCGGGCATATGCCCTCTGTGCCTAGCGCCTGGTCGAAGAAGTGCCTCAGGCGGTGGATGAATGTAAGAGGGCCTCCAAGGTATACGATTCTTCCCTCTATCTTCCTGCCCTGGGCAAGACCTGCTATTGTCTGGTTGACGACTGCAACGAGGATCGATGATGCGATATCCTCTGTCTTCGCGCCCTGGTTTATCAGGGGCTGGATATCGGATTTCGCGAATACGCCGCATCTGGATGCTATCGTGTAGATCTGCGTCGATTTCTCCGAAAGCCTGTCGATATCATCGCGGCTGATGCCGAGAAGCGTTGCCATCTGGTCGATGAAGGCGCCGGTTCCGCCTGCGCAGGAGCCGTTCATCCTCACCTCAAGGCCGTTTTTCAGAAAGAGGATCTTCGCATCCTCTCCGCCGAGCTCTATGATGGTATCTGTATCGGGTATGAATGTCTTTGCGGCAATCCTTGTTGCATAGACTTCCTGCACGAACGGGATTCCTGCGGCTTCCGCCAGCCCCATTCCTGCCGATCCGGAGAGCGATATAGTGACTAATCCGTCCCCTATGCTCTCCATCATCCTAGAGAGCATTTCCTTGCCTTTCTCTATGATCTGCGAATAGTGGCGCTGGTAGTCAGAGTAGACCAGGTTGTTCTGCTCATCCAGTGCAGTTGTCTTCATTGTTGTCGATCCGACATCAATACCGATTCTAAGCATACTGTCAAGAAAAATAGCAATTCAGCTGAAAATGGGCAAGTGCTTACCTGGATAGCAGGAGGCCAAAAGGGACCGATAGGGCAAGAAATGCGAGATTCAGCAATGTGAATACCTTTAGGTATTCCCCTTTGAGACCAGGGTATTCCTTCATGAATGCCCTCAGGCTTATGAGAGAGGCCAGCGATGCTATCGGAGTCCCGAGCCCGCCGATATCGACTGCGAGAAGAAGAGCCCTGAGATTGCCGGAGAATGGCTCGAGAAGGATGGCCGCGGGCACATTGCTGATAGCCTGGCAGGCAATCAGGGGAATAAGGAAGCCATGATCATGCATTGCGCCTGAAAGAACGCCTTTCACGCTTTCGCTTGAAGAGACTGCATCTGAGAACACGAAGAAGCATAGGAAGGTGGCAAGAAGAGGATAGTCGATCCTTCTCAGCACTGGCCTGTCAAAGACAATCAGCACTGCAAGCACAACCAGGAATATGCTCTGGAAGGGGAATAATCCGAAAACCGATAACAGCACAGCCACGAAGAGGCATATGTAGAGCATGCTCAGCCCGCTGTTCCTCTCTTTCTCCTCCCTTTCCCTATGGATGTAGATCCTGTCCCTCATGTCATTCCTGAATACGAAGGCAAGCGATGCTGCGATAAGGGCAAGCGAGAAAAGGAAGAGCGGCAGCATCATGAGCATGAACTCAGAGGCTCTTATTCCCATCTTCCCGTAGATGAAGAGGTTCTGCGGGTTCCCGAACGGCGTGAGCACTGAGCCGAGGTTCGCAGCGATAGTCTCTATCGCTACTACAGGTGCTGTGAAGCGCTCCTTCTCAGCGTTCCTGAGCACCATGATAGTCATGGGCACGAATGTGATCAGTGCGACATCGTTGGTCACAATAGGGGAGAGGATGAATACAGAAAAGACGAGAAACGATGAAAGGGCGAATGTCCCTCCGATTCTGTCAGCTGCTCTTAGCAGAGGATCGAAAAGGCTCTCCTTCTTGAATCCCTCCAGAACCGAAAGCAGCATCGAGAGTATTGCTATCGTCTTCCAGTCAAGCGCCATGAAGCGCTCTGCTGAGAAGCCTGTGGATAGAACGGAGACCAATGCAAGGAATGCAGATACGGAAAGAAGGACGTCCTTCTTCAGAAAGGAGATGATTCTGTTCATTTTTCAGCTGTGATCTCGTTTCCCATCGCATCGAATGAGTATACTGCGGTGTTTCTCACAGCCTCATCTATGATCCTGTCCATATCCAGGTCCTCGAAGTGCTTCCTGGCAACTGACTTCACAGGTCTTGTGACAGGGTGCTTCGGTGAGAAGACAACGCAGCAGTCCTCGTATGGCAGGATCGATGTCTCATATGTTCCGATATCGCGTGCCTGGTCTATGATCTCCTCCTTGTCCTCTCCGACAAGTGGCCTGAGGACAAGTAGGTCCGTCATGCTGTCTGTGAAGGACATCGCATCGAGAGTCTGCGATGCGACCTGGCTGAGGGCCTCTCCTGTGACTATGGCAATCGCATCATGCTCCTTCGATATCCTCTCTGCTGTCTGCATCATGCTTGCCCTGAACATGAGGGTAGCCTCTTCCTCGTATCCATGGTCGCGTATATGCACCTGTCCCTCCGTGAAGGGAACCACGAATAGCCTTGTGCCCTGGAGGTAGGGTGCAATGAGGGATGCGAGCTTCTTTACCTTCTCAAGCGCCATCTCGCTTGTGTATGGATAAGCGTGGAAGTAGATGCAGTCGAGCTTCATTCCCCTCTTTGCCATCCTTACTCCGGCAACAGGGCTGTCTATGCCTCCGGATAGGAGGAGCATTCCCCTTCCTGCAGTACCGGAGGGCAGTCCTCCTGGGCCCGGCTTCGATGTCGTGTAGAGGAAGACCTCCGACCTTATTTCGCATGTGAGGACATAGTCCGGGTCATCAAGGTCCACTGTAAGGTCCGGGTATAGAGAGTGGACGACGTCTGCAAGCATGCATGCAACCTCATGCGATGAGTGCATGAAGCTCTTGTCCTCCCTCTTCACATGGACCTTGAAGGAGCCCTTGCTTCCGAATGACGAAAGCGAAAGCACCTCCTTGCTCTTCGCGAGGATAGCTTCGATGGTCTTGTCTGCCTTATATGCGCGTGCGTAGCCTGTGATGCCGAATGTCGTCGAGAGGGCTCTCTCAATCCTCTCATCAGGGCACTCCTCGTCGATATATGCATAGATCCTGCCTTTCTGCTTCGATATGTTCGAGCCATAGGGCCTGATCTTGTCCTTTATGTTATGCCTGAGCCTCTTTTCGAAAAGGGCCCTGTTCCCTCCCTTGAGTGAAATCTCGCCTTCCTTGACAAGATACAGCTTCTTAGCCATGGATTATCTCCTTGATTGCATCCGCAAGCGCCGATGCTTCTTCTTCCTTTGTATCCTTCGAGAAGGATACCCTTACTGCATGCGATGCGATATTGTTCCTTATTCCCATTGCCTCGTATATGCTCTCGCTCTTTCCCTTTGCGTTATTGGAGCATGCGGATCCCGATGATATCGAGAAGCCCTTGTCATCGAGCATCCTTGTGAACACCTCTGAAGGGAAGGGAGTCGCGAATGAGAGTATGTACGGTGAGCTATTCTCAGGGGATAGTATCTGTAGCCCATATCCGATGAGCTTTTCCATCATTTCCCTCTTTATGGCCGCGATCCTCTCCTCGTTGCCTCTCCTGTCCTCATACCACTCGGAGACAGCCTCTGCGAATGCCGCGATGCCCGGAAGGTTCTCTGTGCCGCCCCTCTTTCCGCCTTCCTGTCCGCCGGCTGGGGCAATGAGCCTGATGCTGTCCCTGTTCCTTAGATATAGCATTCCGACGCCGCGGGGACCGTTTATCTTATGTGATGAGAAAGATGCGCCGTCGACATCGCTTGAAGCAAGGTCCAGTCCCGTCTTTCCCAGAGCCTGCACTGAATCGGAGAAGAAGAATACGCGGTGCCTGACAGCCTTCTCATGCTCCCTTACCGTCTTTACAAGGGCATCTGTATCCTGTATGGCACCGGTTACGTTGTTCACTGCCATGATCGCGACAAGGCGCGTGTCGCTTCTCAGCGCATCCCTGAGCTCATCCGGGGATACGAATCCGCCTCTGGCCCTCAGCCTGGTGACGCTCCATCCGTTTTTCTCAAGTATCGCGCTCCATGATGAGACTGCCTCATGCTCGATGCGCGATATCACCACATGCCCAGGCTCCTGCCAGAGAAGGCTCTGGAACACAAGCGCGATGGACTCTGTTGCCCCTGAAGTGAAGATAAGGGATGAAGGCTGGACGCCGAGGCATGAAGCAATAGAGGCTCTTCTCCTCTCAAGCTCATCCTTTGCCTTCCTTCCCTCGCGGTGAAGGGAAGAGGGATTGCCTATGAACTCCTGAGCCGTCCTTATATATGCTTCCCTGGCTCTTTCTGACATCACTGTTGTTGCTGCATTGTCGAAATAGAAATCCATTCCTCCATTTAAAACATTATCATCACTATTTGCAAGGGAGGCATCCATATTGCTTGGCTCAATCAGAGCCTGTAGAATGCATTGTATGGAAAGGATATTCAGCGTAACGCTCTCAGATGGCAGGGTGACGGAAGTATATAAGGCAGATGGCTTCGAGGATCTCAGGGCATTCATAGGCACTCTTCCCTCAGGCCTCATAGTGACGGATGACAATGTGATAAAGGCCTTCGATGGAGGCAGCTCGCTGGTGCTTGAGCATGGTGAGGCCAATAAGAGGTGGGAGAGCATAGACCTGATCCTCTCCTCGGCCCTTGGCAAAGGTCTTGCCCGCGATTCCTTCTTCATAGGGATAGGCGGTGGCGTGATATGCGATATGGCTGGTTTCTCATCCTCACTCTACATGAGGGGATCCCGCCTGATACTCGTTCCGACATCGCTTCTATGCATGGTGGATGCAACCCTTGGAGGAAAGACAGGAATAGACTACATGGGAGGCAAGAACCTCGTAGGTTCGTTCTATCCTGCAGAGAAGGTGATCATCTCAATGGATTTCATCGATACTCTTCCTGAGTGCGAGTTCAGATCCGGCATGGGAGAGGTGATCAAGCATGCATTCCTCTCTGAGGACGACAGGCTTCTTTCCTTCCTTTCCAGAAACAGGGATAGAATCGAGGCAAGGGACAAGAAGACGCTTGAGGAGATGCTCATTCTCTCGCTGGAGGTGAAGATCTCATATATCTCAAGGGACCCTGAGGAGAAGATGGGCATAAGGGAGGCTCTGAACCTCGGACACACATTTGCACATGCCCTTGAGACCTATTCGGATTACACTGTAAGCCACGGAGAGGCTGTCGCATGGGGAACCGGCAAGGCCCTCGAGGCAGGCTTCAGGCTCGGAATCACTCCCGAGAGCATGTACATGTCCGGCATCAGGCTCCTCGATGAGTATGGCTATGGAGCAATCAGCGTGCAGGAGGATCGCTATAGCGTATTCGAAAACGCTATTGGGAAGGATAAGAAAAAGAAGAAGGGCGAGGTGAGGTTCGTTCTGATGGAAGCGCAGGGCAAGCATCGCCTCATGCCTCTTGAGAAGGACTTCATCAGGTCGATTGTCCTCTAGTCCTCCTCCAGCGCCTTGCCGATTCTCACTATCTCGCGGCTGACCTTCTTGACTGCGCTCCTGTCATGAAGCGATGCTTCGAGGCAGGAAAGCGCATATGCTGTCTCCCTTACAGCCTCGAAGAAGCTTGAGAATGACTGGATCGAGTATCTTCCGTTTCTCTCTGTGAGTCCTGTGAAGAGGAGAGCGGAGTTCTTTCCCTTGTATGGATGGAGGATATCGGAAAGGATCCTTGCAGTCCATGCGCTCTCATCCTCTGGGATCGATGGCGGTATCTTCTGTATCTCCTTAAGCCTCGATGTCTTCAGAAGAGGCACTATCTCTCCGAGCCTGGATGCCTTTATCGCTGACTTTGTGACCGCAGAGCCGGAGCTGAGGAATATGGAAACCCTGCTGCTGCGGATGCTGAAGCGCTCAAGGTCCTCTACAGGAACAACGTAGATATCCTTACCCTTTGATTTCCTCCTGTATCTCTCAAGGAGCTTCCTCTCTCCGGATCCGTCCTTTCTCTCATCGCTCTCGCTGCTCTTCCTCCTTCTGCCTCCCATGAGGGCTCCGATCATTCCGGGGTCTATTCTCTCGATCCACTCCTTCCTGAGAGGGGAGACAGTCCTTGCATACAGCCTTGAGGTCCTTACGATCTCTCCTGCAAGAATGAACTCGGGCATGTTCCTGAACCAGCTTGAACCGGGGTGTATCAGTATGTTGTCTGCTGTCAGGGACCTGTATGAGAACCTGTCGCGCCTGATGCAGACATACTGCCTGAGACCTGATGAAAGGCAGCACATGTATTCAGGAATGGAGCTCCCGGAAGAGATGGGAAAGCCCATCTCCGAGACTATGACCTCGAGCTGCCTCTTGATGTGGAGGATCTCATCGAGGGTCTGCTTGTCGAGGAAATAGCGGTCGGCGAATGCCTTCCTGTCATCCTCGTTCCTGATCGAATCGTATTTCCTGTATATCTTCAGGATCGTCATGAAATCGCCATAAACGGGATCCGATAGGAGCTTGTGGCGCTCCCTTGCCTCCGCTTCCCTTCCCTGAGGAAGCACGAATGGGGTCTTTGCCGATAGATAAGCAACTGCAATCAGCACATTCTCCATCGCATCGGGGTAGTTCATCATGGCTTCGACTATCACCCTGGAAAGCCTCGGGAGAAGAGGGAACTGTATCATCTTCCTGCCTATCTCAGTAAGATGGTGGTCCTTCTCTATCGCGCCTATCAGGATGAGCGTTTCCTCTGCAGAGAGCATTGCGCTCTTCTTAGGCTCTGTTATGAAGGGGAAGGACCCTGAGTCATAGATCCCTAGCTCGCTCATTCTCAGCAGAACCTCAGCAAGGTCGCTGTGGAGTATCTCCTCCTCAGTGTACTGGGGTCTTCTTTCGTAATCCAGGCTGCTATAGAGCCTATAGCATATTCCAGGGGAAGTCCTTCCGGCCCTTCCTGCTCTCTGGTCCGCGGATGCCTTTGAGATGAGAATGGGGAGAAGCGAGGATGTGTAGGACTTCTGGTTGTAGAAATTGACCTTCTGCACCCCTGAGTCGATCACTGTCCTGATTCCATCGATCGTTATGGAAGTCTCAGCGATATTCGTTGCTACGACAACCTTCATCCTGCCGCTCTTTGTCGGAGTGAAGACTCTCTCCTGCTCTTCCTTGGATAGCCTTCCGTATAGCGGATAAAGCTGCAGGTTCTTTGCAATAGGGAGGCTCTCAAGCTCATCCATGCATGATTTTATATCTGCCTCTCCGGATAGGAAGACAAGGACATCGCCTTCCTTTCTCCTGTACGCATCCTCCACTAGCGATGCTATCTTCCTGAAGTATGCACCCTCGTCATCCCTGCTTCCCTCAGGGAACCTGATCGGTGTGTATCGTACCTCAACAGGGTAGGGCTTTGAATCGATCGAGACGATGGGAGCATTGCCGAAGAAGCTGCTGAAGGAGGCTGTATTTATAGTAGCGCTGGAGATAATGACCTTGAGGTCCTTCCTGATCTGGGTTATCTGCTTCAGGAGACCGAGGATGAAATCGATATTGAGGCTTCTCTCATGCGCCTCATCGACCATGATCACAGAGTATCTGGATAGGACAGGATCGAGCTTGACTTCCTGGAGAAGTATTCCATCCGTCATGATCTTGATCCTTGTCTTCTGCGTGGATGTGTCTATGAACCTCATCTTGTATGCGCAGAAGGAGTCCTCGTCTCCTATCTGCTTCTTGATGAACTCGCATACAGAGAGGGTAGCTATGCGCCTTGGCTGGGTTATTCCTATGATGCCCCTTGCATCATACCCGGCTTCCTTGAGTATCAGAGGAAGCTGGGTTGTCTTTCCGGATCCTGTGGGGCTCTCGATTATCACGATCTGGCTGTTTTCGAGAGCCCTTAGGATCTCATCCTTGTGCCTGTATACAGGCAGGTCCCTGAATTCAATCACAGAGCTCTCTGATCACTCCATCAAGAGAATCGAATTCCTTTGTCTCGCGCGTGCTCACTTTCTTCAGCGCATAAGCGCTGCCATTGAATGAGAGCATGTATGGGATCGAGTTCCTGTCGATGTAGTCATAGATCTTCTTCATCTTCGCATCAGGGATGAGGAATGCATCCGTCCTGATCCCATTCGACCTGAGAGCCTGTGCGGTTTTAACGGCAAGCGTAGTATCCTCGCTCCTGAAGCTGATAAGCACATCAGATGATGACGTGGAGGAGAGGATTGGGCTTCTGAGTTCCTCCAGAGCCGCAAGGAGCCTGTCCAGTCCGATGGACGATCCCACTCCTGGGAGCTCTTCCTTCGTATAAAGGCTTGCGAGGTTGTTATAGCGGCCGCCCGAGCATACGGAACCAATGGATGGAAGCTCGTCGAGGAATGTCTCGTAAACGATTCCCGTGTAGTAATCGAGGCCTCTTGTGATAGATGGGTCGAGAGTGAATGACTTCTCTATCCCTGCGCTGCAGAGAAGAGCGTATATCTCCTTGAGCCTTGCTGAGCCAGGGCATTCGCCGGCGAGGCCCTCAAGCACGGAGAGCGTCTCCTCGAATTCCCTTCCTTCTCCAGCTGTGATGTACTTCAGGATCAGCTCTGCCTTGTCCCTGCCGCCTGAGATCTCCTCAAGAAGCCTCAGGACCTCGTCCTCTCCGATCTTCCTGAGCTTGTCTACAGTCCTGAGGATCTCCACGGATGCATCCTTTGCCCCGATTCTCTCCAGGAATGCGTTGAAAAGCCCCCTGTGCGATAGGTGGAATGTGTATCCCTCGATGCCGAGTGCACTGAAGGATGAGTGCATCATGGAGAGGATCTCGAAATCAGATGCGGCATTGTCTGCTCCGACGATGTCGAAATCGCACTGGATGAACTCCCTGTATCTTCCCTTCTGCGGATTCTCGCCCCTCCATACCTTATTTATGTGGTATCTCTTGAAGGGGAGGGCAAGCTCCTGCGAATGCGTTGCCATGAAGCGCGCGAATGGGACTGTGAGGTCGAATCTCATAGAGACATCCCTTTTGCCGTTGTCCTGGAAGCGGAAGACCTGCTTGTCTGTCTCCCCTCCGCCCTTGCCAAGAAGCACATTAGTGTATTCAAGCACAGGCGTGTCTATCGGAACAAAGCCATAGGATGAGAAGACATCCTCCAGCTTCCTTGTTATGCGTTTCTTCGGGATTTCCTCTTTAGGGAGACTGTCCCTGAATCCCTTTAGTATTATTGGATCGATCATGCTTCAGATATTATCAGAAGAGAGTGCAGTAGTCCATAACCGGCATCATAGGGAGCTTATGCAGCACTCCCTTACAGGGCATATGCTGCACTCCGGATTCCTGCTATGGCAGTATTTCCTACCGTGAAGGTTGAGCGTCATTGACATGCGCGACCATATTGATTCGGGGAATCTGCTCTTTATTTCGAGCTCCACCTTGTCTGGATTATCCTCTGATGCGTATCCAAGGCGCTTCGCGACTCTCCTGAAGTGCGTATCCACGATGACAGCAGGCTTGTTTTCAATGTGCAGGAGATAGCAGTTGGCTGTCTTCCTGCCGACTCCCGGGAGCTTCACGAGCTCATCGATTGTATCAGGGATGGACCCCTTTTCCGCAATAGCCTTTGCAAGGGATATGATGTTCCTTGCCTTCATCCGGTAGAACCCCAGAGGCTTTATTATTGCCTCGACGTCCTCGGCCAGAGCTTCCGAAAGCTCCTCCGGTCCCGGGTATCTGGAAAAAAGGACCGGGGTCACCCTCATTACGGAGGCATCGGTTGTCTGGGCAGAGAGGCATACCGATACGAGGAAGCGGAACGGTGTATCCGCGCTTAGGAACGAGATATCCTCAGGATAGATGCTGTCGAGTATTTCAAAGGCTTTTTTGTCCACATGAGCATTATACATGACTGAAGCAAAACAGGAAACACAATGGCTGGGGCTATCTTGAAGATTGGAACCAAACCCATTACACTCATAGCGTGTTTATCAGATACAGGACGGATGGCCGGGGCAAGAGCCTGCCGGTTGCTACAATATATACATCAAAAGAACATGAGATCCGCAATAGCAGGATAGACAGGGATGCTCTCTGGGCAATAAGGAAGCTTCAGGCATCCGGCGCGGAGGCTTACATAGTCGGTGGCTCTATCAGGGACCTGATGCTAGGAAGGAAGCCTAAGGATTTCGATATCGCTACCTCCGCATCTCCACGTCAGGTCCAGCGCCTCTTCTGGAATGCCAGGATAATAGGCAGGAGATTCCGCATCGTGCACCTCTTCTTCAACGAGAAGATCATAGAGGTCACGACATTCCGTTCCGATGAGGAGAACTTCGAGGAAGGGAACAACAACGTATTCGGCACTATCGAGCAGGACGCGAAGAGAAGGGATTTCTCGATAAACAGCCTATACTACAATCCTGCCAATGGGCAGCTCCTGGATTTCAACGGAGCCATGCATGACTTCAGGAAGAAGGTGATCAGATCCCTCATCCCATTGAGCTACTCATTCTCAGAGGACCCTGTGAGGATGATCAGGGCAATCAAGTACAAGGTCACAACAGGCTTCAGGCTCAAGTGGGATGTCAGGCGCGCCATAAAGAGGAATGCGGATAGGATCGGGTCATGCTCAACCTCCAGGCTGACTGAGGAGATCGAGAAGATCATGGCATCGGGATGCTGCCTTGAGATACTCCAGCTGATGCATAAGTATGGCCTTCTGGGGTACATGATGCCCTGCTTCTCTGTCTATCTCTCGTTTCCTGCAGTGATCGAGAGCATCAAGGCACTCGATGCATTCGTCAATGAGGCACATGAGAAGGATGAGGCCATAGACAGGTCCAGGCTCCTTTATTTCATGATCCGCTCAATCATCTTCCTCGAGGATGCGGATCCCGATTCCCCGGATGAGGCCTTCAAGGAGGCCTTCAGGCAGTCAAAGGTCCTTATTTCACCGCTTACACCTCCGAACTACGAGATAGAGAAGGCTGTTGAGCTCGCGCTTAAGGATATGGGAATGAATAGGAAGCCAAGGAAGGCAAAGCCGGGAAGAAAGAAGCCGGGTGCCGCTAAAAGGAGCGCTGCTAAGGTAGAGCTCCCTAGGAAGAGTAAGGCCTAGCCCCATTCCTCTATCTCTATCGTCGTCTTCTTTATCATGATGCCTCCGAATTTCTCTACGCATTCGGAGATGTATTCCTGGAGGTCTGTGATCGATGTAGCCATGTAGTGGCGTACAGGAAGCTGGAGCGTGATATTCAGGCTGTATGATGAATCGGGGTTCTTGACGCCCCTTGCCTTCTTTACCTTCATGACGGAGTCATACTCGCCGACAGCATGCTTGACCATCTGCATCAGCGTCGTATCCGTGAGCTCCTCCTTGCTGGGCTTGGAGAACTCTGGACGCACGATCGTCTTCTCGTAGCTTTCCCGTGTCTTTCCTATCTTGGTGCCCTTGAATACCTTCATTGAGTCATAGACGATCTGAGGCGCGGACCTTGTGACCTCGATCGATGGCACAGGAATCACATGCTTTCCCTCTGTGAATCTGATCCTCATCGCTGTCTCGATCTCATCCTGGGATGCAACATCCTCGATGTGTATGATCCTCTCTGCAGGGGGAAGCTCCAGGCGCTTTGTTATCTTCCCGATCATCTTCTCCGATGTGCCTATTATGAGGATCTTCTTGTATTTCTCCTTCAGAAGAGCGTTCATTACCTCATCGCGATGGTCATCGTCATCGAATACAGCGGTCCTGACAGCTGAGATGAAGTTAGGGTCCCTCTTAGCCGAGTGCCCGGCAAGGATCCTGTCTCCCTTGATCAGAAGACCGTCATCTATGATCAGATCTATCCTGTTCTTCTCGGCAACCAGCTTGGAGTGATAGCTTTTGCCTGTGCCGGACCTGCCGACAAGTGCATACACCTTAACGCCTTTGATCTTTGAGAAAGCAAACTGGAAGAACCTGTTCATACCCTGTATTATAAGGCATGGAAGGAAGGAACGAGAAGGGAAAAAGCAATCCTGCCTTCCTCTTTAATCGATATATTTTTAATGGTTGTTCAGGACTATCGGAAAGTGTAATATGGAATACTGAGGATTTTCACGAAAAGGAGTCTGAAATGGGTTTTGCCACATTTAAGAAAGGTGGTGTGCATCCCTCTGACAAGAAGAGCCTTTCGAAGGACAGGAAGCTGGAGAAGCTTCCTCTGCCTGAGGAACTGGTTGTGTCTATGTCGGAGCATCTCGGTGCACCAGCTGCAGCATTGAAGAAAAAAGGCGATATCGTTGCCAGGGGAGAGGTTATAGGAAAGGCTTCGAGCTTCATTTCCGCTGATGTCCACAGCCCTGTAGACGGGGTCGTCCTGGAAGTGCGCAAGGCACGTGTTCCCTCTGGAGCGGTCGCCGATGCAATAGTGATAAAGGTCAATCCTGAGCAGTCGGATCCTTTCACGAGGGTCTATGACTGGAAGTCATCCTCTCCAGAGGAGCTTCTTGCCCTGGTTAAGGAAATGGGAATAGTCGGAATGGGAGGAGCTACCTTCCCGACATCCGTTAAGCTTACAGTCCCTATGGGAAAGAAGGTCGAAGCGCTTGTGATCAACGGCGTTGAGTGCGAGCCATACCTCACATCCGATTACAGGCTCATGATTGAGAAGTCCGATCAGGTCCTTGAGGGCATTATGGTTGCATCCAGGATCCTCAGCCCTGAAAGGATAATAATCGGAATAGAGGCGAATAAGCTCGATGCTGTGGAGCTTCTTTCGAAGAGGATAGGGACGCTGGGATACCCAATAGAGGTCATGCCTCTCAGGATGAAGTATCCTCAGGGAGATGAGAAGCAGCTTCTGAAGGCAACGATCGGAAGGGAGATCCCTTCAGGAAAGCTTCCTCTCGATGTAGGCGCAGTTGTATGCAATCTCGGCACATGCTTTGCCATCTATGAGGCTGCTGTGTACCATAAGCCTCTGATGGAGAGGGTGATCACAGTCTCGGGAGAGTCTATCAGCGAGCCTAAGAACCTGATTGCTCCTATCGGAACGAAGTTCTCATACCTGATCGATTACTGCGGAGGCATGAAGGATGATGCAGAGTCGATAATCGCAGGCGGTCCTATGAAGGGCATTTCTGTAGCAGATCCAGACACAGCCATGGTCAAGGGCTCTGGCGGGCTTCTGGTGCTGCCGCACATGATCGATGGAAGGAGATTCCCATGCGTATCGTGCGGAAAGTGCGTGCAGCACTGTCCTATGGGACTCCAGCCAAACAGGATGTTCAGGAATATAATGAACGGGAATTACAAAGAGGCTATGGATCTGGGTCTTATGGATTGCAAGGAGTGCGGATGCTGTTCATTCTCATGTCCTTCCCACATCCCTCTGGTCCAGGGCTTCAAGCTCGGAAAGAAGCTAGGGAGGCAGAAGAAATAAATGCTTACTGTGAAATCAAGTCCTCATCTTCATAGCAGGATATCTACAGATAGGGCAATGCTCTATGTGATCATCGCATTGCTTCCGTCGGCTCTATGGGGAGTATGGGCATTCGGACTCAGGGCTCTTCTGGTGCTTTTCCTCTCCATAGCTTCCGCTGTTCTCACTGAGTTCCTGCTCGGAAAGGTCTCCAGGGAATTCACGCTCGATGACTATTCTGCGCTTGTAACAGGCCTTCTTATCGGAATGAATATGCCTCCATCGGTGCCTCTTTACATTCCGGTGCTCGCTTCCGTATTCGCAATCGCAGTCGTGAAGTGGACATTCGGTGGCCTCGGATGCAACTGGATGAATCCGGCTCTGGGAGGAAGGGTTTTCGTATTCTTCTCCTTCACATCCGCAATGAGCACGTTCTCCCTCCCGAGATACCTTGCCGTCGACGCAGTCTCCTCAGCAACTCCTCTCTCGGCAATGAAGACAGCTCTCTCAGCAGGGAGCATGGGCAGCAGCTCTGCATTGCTCTCTTCCCCTGTGACAGGATTTGCGCAGCTTGCATCCTCCAGGCTCGGGATCTCACCATATGCTGTCGATGCCTTCTTCGGCAACACAGCAGGATGCATCGGAGAGGTCTCAGCGCTGCTTCTTATAGCAGGAGGCATATTCCTTATTGCTTCCAAGGTGATCACATGGATAATACCTGTTGTCTATATCGGATCCTTCGCAATCCTATCCTGGGCTCTTGGCGGAATCCCTTATGGCCTTGGAGCATTCCATGGCGAGATCCTCTTCCCTCTATTCTCAGGCGGTCTGATGCTTGGCGCATTCTTCATGGCAACTGACTGGGTGACGACTCCTACCACTCCGCTAGGCGAGGCAATATTCGCTTTCGGATGCGCATTCTTCACGTTCCTCTTCAGGTACTTCGGTTCCCTTCCTGAGGGCGTATCGCTTGCGATCATCATCATGAACATCCTCACTCCTACCATCGATAGGTACATAAGGGTCAAGCCTTTCGGATATGTGAAGAAAGCAAAGCAAAAGGAGGCTAAGGCATGAAGAACTACCTGAAGACAGGCCTTGTGCTCTTTCTTATAGCAGCTGTATGCGCATCCCTATGCGCTTATATAAACAGCATCACTGCTCCTGTTATTGCCATCAATGCCGAGAAGGACAAGATCGCGGCTTACCAGGCTGTAGCAGGTTCCTTCGAGGTCGGGGAGGAGATGCCGGGAGAGGGCAATATCCTGACAATCGTTCCCCTCTCCGAAAACGGCAGAAGGGCAGGATACATACTTCAGATCCTCACAAACGGATATGGCGGAGAGATGATCGTTGTCGCTTCCTATCTCACCGATGGCTCTGTTATCAGCGCTAAGCTCACCAGCGATTCCGAGACTCCTGGCCTTGGAAAGAAGGCTGAGAACGACTGGTATATGGAGAAATACAAGGGAAAGGGAGGATCAGTGCCTCTGCCGCTTTCGAAATCGGATCTCAGTGCTGAGGACAGCGCTGCTGTTTCCGGTGCATCCATCACATTCGGAGGAGTATCCTCCGGAATCAAGGCAGGCTCCGATTACGTAAAGAGCCTAGGAGGAAGATGATGGCCGATCATATGAAGGAACTGACAAAGGGTATCTTCAAGGAGAACCCTACATTCATAATCATGCTTGGAATGTGTCCGACCCTCGGAGTATCGACACAGGTCTCCAATGCTATAGGAATGGGAGCAGGAGTGCTTTTCGTCCTCCTGTTCTCCAATATCTTCATCTCCCTTCTGAGGAAGGTGATTCCTGATTCGATAAGGATCCCGGCTTACGTTGTGATAATCGCATCGTTCGTAACGATAGTCGAGATGGTTATGCACGCTTTCGTTCCAGCTGTGTATGCTGCCCTTGGCGTCTATCTGCCGCTGATAGTCGTCAACTGCATAATCCTCGGCAGGGCAGAGGCCTTCGCCAACAAGAACTCAGTATTCGACAGCGCCCTCGATGCAATAGGAATGGGAATAGGATTCACTCTTTCCCTGACGCTCATTGCTCTCATCAGGGAGGTGCTTGGAGCTGGGACCATCACGCTCTTCCCGATAGGAGGATGGGATGGCATCATAACAGTGCCAGGACTCTCTGAGTCGCCTATCAGAGTCATGACCCTTGCCGCAGGTGCCCTGCTGCTGATGGGCTACATGAAGGCCTTCTTCAACTGGAAGAGCTCAAGGAACAAGGAGGCATAAGGATATGAGCTATATTGGAATCCTTATCACATACATCTTCATCCAGAACTTCATCCTCGTTAAGTTCATGGGTCTCTGTCCATTCATCGGTGTTTCCAAGAACAGCGAGAGCGCTGTGGGAATGGGCATCGCAGTGACATTCGTATCATCGATTGCATCGGTGGTCTGCTGGGCAGTCTACCGCTTCCTGCTTGTCCCGTTCTCCCTGGAGTACCTCAGGACCATAGCATTCATCCTTGTGATTGCTTCGCTTGTGCAGCTGGTTGAGATGGTGATCAGGAAGATGAGCCCTTCGCTTTACAAGGCCCTGGGAATCTACCTGCCTCTTATCACCACCAACTGCGCAGTCCTCGGTATCGCCATCCTCAATATCGACAATGGCTACAACCTCCTTGAGAGCTTCGTGGCTGGAATCGCAGTAGGCATCGGTTTCACGCTTGCAATCGTTCTGATGAGCAATATAAGGGAGAAGCTTGAGATGACCCCCGTACGTAAGTCATTCAGGGGCATCCCTATCGCATTCATTTCAGCTGGTCTCATGGCTCTTGCCTTCATGGCATTCGATAAGAGCCTGATCACGAACCTGCATCTGGCATAAGGAGGAGAGGAATGAATATACTATTCGCTTTCATTATCATATCCGTCCTTGGCCTCATCCTCGGAATCGGACTATCGTTTGCAGATAAGAAGCTCAAGGTCGAGAAGGATGAGAAGCTGATTCAGCTCGAGGCATCCATGCCAGGCGCAAACTGCGGAGGCTGCGGATACGCAGGATGCTCTGCATATGCAGAGGCAGTATTCAGGAACGAGGCTCCTGCAGGGCTCTGCGCTCCTGGAGGAGAGGCTCTTGCAAAGAAGATGGGCCAGATCCTTGGAGTGGAGGTCCATGCCAAGGAGAAGATGGTCGCATTCGTTTTCTGCAGGGGCAACAGCAGCGATACCAAGACCGATTACGCATACGAAGGAATCCAGGACTGCAATGCGGCTCAGCTTCTGCAGGGCGGCCCGATCGGCTGCAAGGAGGGATGCCTCCATCTTGGTTCATGCATCGCAGCATGCCCTGTTTCCGCTATCGGAAGGACGGAGAGCGGCGATATAGTCGTAGACAAGGAGAAGTGCATAGGCTGCGGCAAGTGCACCAGCGTATGCCCTAACCATGTGATAAAGCTTGTTCCTTATTCGGCTGAGTACATTGTCGCATGCAACAACCATGAGGCAGGCGGAAAGGTGAGGAAGGTCTGCTCGCTCGGATGCATCGGCTGCAGGATGTGCGTGAACAAGGTTGAGGAATCCCCGTTCTCAGTAGAGAGCTTCCTCTCTTCGAATGATTACCATAAGGACCAGAGCAATGCTCCTAAGGCCGCAGAGCTCTGCCCTCAGAAATGCATAATCAAGAGGAGCTGAATTGAAGCTGGCATTCGGTTTATACACAGAGATGTCATTGTCAACGCCGGAGAGCACATATAACCGTGCTCTCTCGCTTGTGTATAAACCGGTGCTGACTTATCTGTACAATAACCCGGGAAACAGCCTCTCGCTGTACCAGAGCGTTGCGATGATGAAGTACCTGGACTCCAGTTTCCCGGAAGTCAATATGCTGATATCCTCTCTTGCGAAGCGAGGCGATCTTGAGCTGATCACAGGCACGTACAGCCAGTCCATCCTCTCCCTCCTTCCTCCTAAGGACAGGAGCCTTCAGATAGAGAGGATGATCACCCAGATAAGGAAGTACTATGGAGTAAGGGCTTCTGCTGCCTTCTTCTATGGCCAGATATGGTCACCTTCCTCAATCTCGTCTCTCCGCAACTCGGGAATCAGGTCCGTGGTGATATCCACATACAGGGCTACAAGCAAGGAGCAGTGCGAGAATGGCTCCTTTGTGATGAATGAGCTTGGCAAGAAGATGCAGATAAGGTCTGTGAACGATTCTGTCTCATCGCTTGTTTCTGAGTTCGCACAGGGCCATATCGGGTTCCGGGAATTCTCATCATCGCTGATGAGCCAGATAGAGAGAAGCGAGGATGGCTCTGTGCTCTTCCTGAATATAGACCAGCTGCTGGAGGGAGCTGCCAGGGACAATGCTGACCAGGAGCTTTCATCTCTGATTCAGGGGATTTACGGGAAATACGGCTCGCTCTTCCATAAGCTTGACGACATTCCTATTTCGAAGCCTGGATACATAGATGCGGGGTGGTACGGGCGCGATGCATACGCAAGCACTCTCACATCCTTCAACGATATATTCGTGAGGAACGAATCCTTCCGTTACCTCCTCAACAGGTATATAGCCCTATGCGAGTTCTCTTCGACGTTAAAGAAGGACAAGGAGAGGAAGTCGAAGCTAGAGCAGAACCTCTTCCATATCCCTACTGGCCCGCTGTTCATCCATGATGCGCAGTGCACTCCCCTCAGGCTTGAGGAGAGAAGGCATTTCTGGAAGAACATCATAGAGGCAGAGTCTGCATTCATAGGCTCCGATCAGGCGCTTTACAGGGAGTATGACTTCGAGGAGCTTGGAGAGAGCGACCATGTATTCAGGAACAGCCAGTATATAACCGTCCTTTCTCCTAAGGGAGGAGCAGTCGCCGAGCTTGATTACCTTCCGCTTGCGATCAACTGCCTTGATCCCAGGACGCCATTCGATAGGTCCTTCCCGAACCAGAGCATGAAGAAGAGCTTCTCGTGCCGCTTCATTCTCGATGGCAAGGAGCATTCGACTTCAGAGAGCATGTTCGACACGGAGGCGATCTCACCGAAGAAGGGCGAGTACCTGTTCACCCTCTCCGATCCGTCCCTTCCGTTCGATATAGAGAAGCACTTCAGGATGCGTTCCCAGACAATGATAATGGATGTGCTCCTGATCCCTAGGGAAAAGGAGGCCAGGATCTCAGGTGAGTACATAGTTGATGTCTTTGCATCCCTCGATCAGATGATGCTTTCGTCTTCTGACCAGAGAAAGCTTATGCTCCTAGGCTGTCTTGATGATACAAAGACAGTCAGGTATACTGAGCCCAAGACAGGGCTCCAGCTCCTGCTTTCCTCAACAAGCAGCTTCTGCGTAAGGGAGAGCAGGGAGAAGCAGAGCCAGTACACATCACTCGGTCTTGAGGCATTCGATCTTTATACCAGGCTTTCCTTCAGCTTCCCGCTGGAGATAAAGGAAGGAGAGGCTGCCGTATACAGGCTTGTCGTGAGAATGAGCGATACGAATAACAAGAACAGAAATAAGGAGTCAGAGCATGTTCATAGAGAATAGAGCACAGTTTGAGGATATCAAGGAAGAAGCCTACACAGTATGGAGGCGTCTTTGAACAGGCTGGCACTGAGGAAAAGATAAGGAAAATCGAGGAAGAGACAGGTGCGCCTGACTTCTGGAACAATCCTGAGAAGGCTGAGAAGACCTTCTCTGAGCTCAATGCGCTGAAGGACAGCTATTACCCATGGAAGGAGATCGTCGGTGAGATCGATGAGCTCGGGGAGCTTATTGAGCTGTATAGCAGCGAGGACGATGAGGATCTCAGGCAGGAGCTTCAGGGCCAGATAACCGCTCTTGAGGAGAAGTTCAAGCCTCTTAAGATCAAGACCCTGCTCGATGGTAAGTTCGACAAGAACAACCTCTATCTCTCGATACATTCAGGAGCTGGCGGAAACGAGGCCTCTGACTGGGCGAGCATGCTTATGAGGATGTACACCAGATGGGCAGAGCGTCATGGCTTCAAGTGCGAGGTTCTGGACCTGCAGGAGGATGAGGGAGGAATCAAGAGCGTTACCATGAAGATCTCCGGTCCTTATGCCTTCGGATACCTCAAGGGAGAGGCAGGAGTGCACAGGCTCGTCAGGATCTCACCGTTCGATGCCGCAAAGCGCAGGCACACATCGTTCTCCTCGGTCTACGCTTCCGCAGAGGTCGATGACGATATCCAGATAGATATCAAGCCTGAGGATTACAGGCTCGATACATACAGGGCAGGCGGAGCCGGCGGTCAGCACGTCAACAAGACAGACAGTGCCGTCAGGATCACCCACTATGCTACGGGAATCGTCGTTCAGTGCCAGAACGAGAGAAGCCAGTACATGAACAAGGATGTTGCCTTCAAGATGCTCAGGGCCAAGCTCTACGAGTACTACCAGAAGGAGAAGGAGAAGGAAAAGGAGAAGGATGCCATTGCCAAGATGGATATATCATGGGGCAGCCAGATCCGAAGCTATGTCTTCCAGCCTTACACACTTGTCAAGGATCACCGCACCGGATACAGCACTGGTAACATAATCGCGGTAATGGACGGCGAAATCGATGATTTCATTGAAAGCTATCTCCACTTCCAGAAAGAGAAGAGCAATTAGCCTCATTCTGCTGATTCTTATCTCCCTGCCTCTATGCGCAGGGAGTTTCCGTATGGGGATCTACTGCACGTCTGATTCTGCAAGGATGCTTCTTGATGATGTCCTTGCGCTTCTTGAAGGCGATGTGGATTCGGATATCTCGGAAAGGAGCAGGGAGAGGGAGGATAGGATAAGCCAGTATAGCTACGAGGACAAGGTCTATCAGAATGCCAGGAAGGAGTCATCCTCCAACATCGCGAAGCCAAAGCCCTCGGAGGGACCCTATTCACTCGAGATAGCTGAGATCAAGGAAGAGAATGCTGCGCTTTCAATGGCCGATGGCGGCGATGAGGATGCTCTGCATTACCTGAAGCTTTCGGAGAATCTGGATATCCTCGTATCTGCTTCGATCGAGAATGACGGGATAGACGAGATCATCATCAGGATAGATGGTCAGCAGGCATACAGGAACCTGTATACTGCCCAGAACGAGGATGATGTCTTCATGGATGTAGCGGAGCTCTTTCTCATGCTGCTCAGATCGGATAGCCATGCGCTTCTCAGGCTTGAGCTGCCTTATTCGGTTTCATGCATGATCGATGATAAGAGCGTGAATCCTGTCAGGGGTTACATCATCCTTGGGAAGGGAGAGCATTCCATTGAGCTTTCATCACCAATGTACAAGAGCTACAGCGGCACATTCGACCTAGAGGAAAGCCTTGTGTTCGAGCCTGTTCTCGAGAAAAGGGAATCATCGCTTCTCTCTGTCGATCTCAGGCCTGCGGATTCCTCTTTGTTCCTGAATGGGAAAATGACGGATTCGAGGCTCCTTTATGTCACCTATCCTATGACGATCACTGCGACAAGAGAGGGCTTCTCCCTCTATTCATTCCAGTCAATGAAGAGGCTGGATAGCCTTGAGATCGATATGAGGCCGAAGTGGATGGATGGCGTGAGCCTTACCGGGGACGGAAAGAGCGATTTCTACGATAAGCTGCTTAAGACGCTGTTCTCATTCGGCGCGTATGTCGGCTCCTTGTCGCTTGCAGGAATCTATCCGGATCTTGATCTGAGGCCGGCTGCTGTTGCCTTAATGGGCATTAGCCTTGTACAATTGATGGAAATGGCTGATTCGATGTTCTCTTACTACAGATCATCGCAGCTTGGGATATAGAGAAGGAGGGCAGATGGCCTTTTTCAGGAAATTCGGAGAGAAGATAAAGAACCTGTTTTCAGGCAGGAAGATAGATGAGGCATTCTTCGAGGAGCTCGAGGATACATTGATCGAGGGCGATCTCGGCTCAAGGCTTACCGAGGAGATAACCGAGGCGCTGAGGGAGAAAGCGAAAAGCAGCCATATCACGGATGCCCGCGAGCTTCAGCTCATGATGAAGGAGATGCTCAGCCAGTATCTTTCCAGCTACGATGAGATCCCTCCAAGGGGAGAGCTCAGCGTATACATGATCCTCGGTGTCAATGGAGTAGGAAAGACCACCTCGATCGCGAAGATGTCGAAGTACTTCTCCTCTAAGGGGCTGAGGGTGCTGATGGCTGCCGGAGATACATTCAGGGCAGCAGCCGTAGACCAGCTCGATATCCATGCAGAACGCCTTGGGATGAGGATCGTGAAGCAGAAGATGGGCTCTGATCCCGGTGCTGTCATCTTCGATGCAATCACATCGGCAATTGCCCAGGGCGATGATCTGATTCTTGCGGATACAGCAGGAAGGATGCACAACAAGGAGAACCTGATGAAGGAGCTCATGAAGATGGACAAGGTCATCAAGGCCAAGGGTGTCAGGAGCGAGAACTACAGGAAGTTCCTCGTGATCGATGCCACTACAGGCCAGAACGGGCTTTCCCAGGCAATGCTCTTCAATCAGGCAGTGAAGCTCGATGGAGTGATCCTGACGAAATACGATTCAGCGGCCAAGGGAGGTGCTCTCATACAGATCGGCAAGCAGCTTGGTCTTCCTATTGTATTCGTATGCACCGGCGAAGGCTATGATGACATACATCGCTTCGATAAGGATGAGTTCCTTGATTCCCTGCTGGGCCTGAACGCGTGAATCTATTGCTGTCCATTCTTCTGATTCTATCAGCTCTTCCCCTGCCCGGGGCTGTCTATTCCTCCAATCCTATTGGCCAGCGTCTCAGCCTGAAGGATGGGATGGAAGGAATAGGCTGGGAGCTGGATGTCTCTGAAGCCTCCTCCATCCTGTATAAGGACGGTGTGGAGGAATCAAGGACGGAGCACAAGGATGGATTGACAATCGAGACAAGCGGCGGAAGAACCGAGAGGACAGTCTTCTCCCCTGAGGGCCTGGTTTCCGAGCGCATGGTCAGGGAAGGCGATGACGAGACCCTGTATTCATATTTCTATGCAGATGGCGATCTTTCATCTGTGAGCATCTCTGAGAACGGGACGCTCGTGAAGAGGATAGAATACATCCTTACTCCCTCCGGGAGGATATCCTCCATGTACTCCCCTGAGCAGTCGATAGTAGGTCCCGATTACTTCATTTACACGCTTGATGGGAACACGATAAGGCTTGATTACCTTGGAAATGGGCGTGTCGACAAGACCGATCTTGATAACGAGACAAGCGAGTACAGGCTCCTTGACGATGGATCCTGGGAGAATACAAGGATCAGGGGAGACGAGAGGGAAGTGCTGACCTACGACAGCAGCGGAAGGCTGATCGGAAGGGATAACGGAAAAGTCCTTGTGAGCTACAGCTACAGTGAGGAAGGTGCTCTTCTTTCAGAGATCGCAGAGAGTGGAAACGAAAGAACTGTAACGGAGTACAGCGGGAGCGGGACAAGAACAATAAGATACAGGGATGGCGTGATCGTCACGGAGCGCATGGAGCATCCTGACTCGATAGAGGAGATAAGATACAGGGATGGCAAGGCAGAATACAGAGTCATATACGATCTCGATGGAAAGAGAATCCTTGAGGTGATGCGTGTATGATAGGGTTCATCGCAAGGCGCTTTGCATTCTCCGTGCTTCCAAGCCACCGCTCGAGGTGCATCAGGATCGTATTCTCCATTGCCTTATCGCTTGCAATGCTCATGATAGTCATTTCCATCATGGATTATCTCCAGAGCTCGAGATTCGAGAGCATAAGGGATGTCAGGTCCTTCGATGCGGTTGTCGAGGGCAACAGGAAGGATGAGCTCAGCAACCTCTTCCCTGAAGCCTCAGTGTTTGAGTATGCAGAGACCGATGCGCTTCTGGGAGGCCGTGCATGCCTGATCAGATTCAT
>JAXFQZ010000177.1:0-17161 GCA_034178685.1 Candidatus Ornithospirochaeta sp.
CTTGAGAACATCAGGGAACAGATAAGGAACATAGAATGAGAATCGCTATTTCTTCCAAGAGCGGGTGCGGCAATACGACAGTGACCAAGCTTCTATCAGAGCGCCTCGGCTATAAGATGATCAATTTCACATTCCGCCAGATGGCAGAGGAGAAGGGTATTGATTTCTGGGATTTCTGCCGCATGGCGGAGTCCGACTACGAGATCGACAAGGAGCTTGACAGGCGCCAGGTCGAGATGGCAATGGCAGAGAAGGACTGCGTGCTTGGCTCCAGGCTTGCGATCTGGATGCTGGAGAAGGCGGACTTCAAGGTCTACCTCAGGGCAAGCGCAGAGACAAGGGCGAAGCGCATCTGGACAAGGGAAGGCGGCTCATTCGAGGAGCGCTACAACCAGACCGTTAATCGCGACAGCAAGGACAGCGGCAGGTACATGAGAATCTACGGAATCGATAACAATGATGCAGAGAGCGTTGCGGATCTGATCATCGATACCGATGACAAGGACCCTGGCATGATCGTAGGTATCATAATAGATGCGATCAATGAGAGGTTTCCTGCTACTAGCCAAAGATGCTGATTATGCTTATTATTAGTAAGCTGAAATATTAAGGAGTTATGAATGATTCCATTGGACATGCTTATCGATAAGGAAGATAACGTTTACGAGCGCACTTGCGTAGCCATCAAGGAAGCAGAGATCTATTCCGCTACGGATAAGAAGAAGGAAATCGAAGCTGCTGGGGACAAGGTAGTCTCCGTTGTGCTTTCACGCGCACTCAATGATGAGATCCAGTTCAGAGAAGGCAATCAGGAGTAATCCAAAGGCCGTAGTTCTCTTTGGTCCGACGGCTGTCGGGAAGACAGCCATGACAGAGAACCTCTTCTCAAAGGGATTCGAGATAATCAACGCCGATTCGATCCAGGTCTACAGGGGCCTCGATATCGGTTCGGCAAAGCCGGATCCGGAGCTCAGGAAGAAGATAAAGCATCATCTTGTTGATATAAGGGACCCCTGGGAGGATTACAACTCAGGGGAGTTCTGCATTGATGCGATCTCATTGATACATGAAATAAACAGCAGGGGCAGCATCCCTCTGATCACTGGAGGCACTGCCTATTACTTCAGGCAGCTGATGTATCTTCCAGCCAAGACGCCCCAGTCCGATCCAGGGATAAGGAAGAGCGTGAAGGAAGAGATATCCGCAAAGGGCGATGAGTGGGCTTACTCATACCTATCGCAGGTGGATCCTGCCTCCGCGAAGAGGATTAACAGCCATGATATGTACAGGGTATCCAGGGCCATAGAGGTATATAGGCAGACTGGGATGCCCCTCTCTTCATTCTCTGTCTCCGATAAGATCCGGGATGACGTGGACTTTGCGGCAGTAGGTCTCAGGAGGCCAAAGGCAGAGCTTGATAAGCGCATCGCTATGCGTGTCGATATGATGTTCGATATGGGATTCTATGATGAGATAAAGCGCCTGATAAGGGAAGGCGCCCAGCCATCCTGGCCAAGCATGGAAGCGATAGGGTACAGGGAGTTCTTCGAAGCAAGGGAGAATCCCGAGTCCAGCCTCAGAAGCATAAAGGAAAGCATAATCCGCAATTCATCAAGATACGCAAAGCGCCAGATGACCTTCTTCCAGTCCTTCAGCGATGCAGTGTTCTTCCATCCTGAGGATGAGGAAGGGATCCGGCGCTATATTGAATCGAAGCTCGGGATTCAGCTCTGCGTATCCACGAGCTGATCTGCCATCTTATCCATCATGCTCCTAAGCGGCTTTGTCTCTACTTTCTCCTCTCCTAGGTATTCATAGTACGTGTTCTCAATATTCACTATGTTGTACCAGCCTCTGCTGTTCCACTTGAACGTGAAGTCCTGCGATACCTTGTAGGAATAGACTGTGACATAGGAGTAATCCTTCTGGACTTCAGAGGTGTAATCCACATCCTCTTCCTCCTCATAGCTATAAGGCGTATACCACGTGCCTGTTGCCCTGTATGTATCATCCGATATCCTCTCGATGCTATCGAGGACAACGCCGTAGATCACGCTTGTCTGGTATACTGCAGGCTTTCCATTCTCAATCCACTGGTCAACGGGGACGAATGAATCGAATGATTCGTTTGCAAGCCTTGTCCTGTTGGAGACGAACATATTCACGACTTCCATCTCCTGAGGCGCCTTTGTCCCCTTGAGTGCTGTCACAAGGCCCTGCGGATCGATCTCGTTCTGGCTCTGGTAGAATGCCTCGATGATTCCAGCTGGCTCGAGGTCCTTTGTAAGAGGCGGCTCCAGGAAGCCCTTGAGCATAGTGCCTCCGATTGAGCCTGCGACTATGGCAACAGCCGCTATCGCGACTATCAAAGCGCCTCTGACTCTCCAGAAGGTGCGCCTCTTCGCATCCTTTGCCCTCTTGCTTATGTAGTTTCTGTAGCTTTCGGTGCTGAATACCTTCTCAAGATTCCCATCCCTTTCCTGCTCGCTGATTGATCCAAGGTCCCAGACAAGGCCTTCTGCTCTCTCTATGAACCATGTGAGGCATTCAGCCGGGCCTCTGTTTCCCATGATATCCCTCATCTCCCTGTTTCGGGCATGGAGGATGAAGTCGATAAAGCCCATCGTCTTCTCATTGAATGAGCAGAAGGCTGAGAGGGGAGCCTCCTCGAAATTTGAGAGCCTCACGTCCTCGCTCTGATAGGGAAGCATGCCCGATGCGGCATAGTACATCAGCTCAGCCATCTCAAGGATCAGCAGGAATGGCATCTCGACATCCTTCTTGATAAGGAAGTTCACATCATGCATCCTCTCTTCCTCATCCCTCATTATAGAGATGGTATCACCAAGGTCCGGAGGGAGGAGAAGGACCTTCTCCCCGTCTATGATGAATATCCTGTAAAGAGGGAATACCCCTGTCTCGAGGTTTATGAAATCCTTTGGCGCATTGTGTATTCCCTTTGCGATATTCAGGACGATCCTCAGCGCCTTGTCCCTATGGATAGTCGTGATGGTCTCAAGGCTCTCTATATCGCATCTGTCGAAATAGGCATACTTGGAGCCTTCGTATGAGCACATTCCCTGCCAGAACCATCTCTCGGTCCTGTCTCCATCGATGATGATCCCTTCCTTCTTCTCTCCTGTCATAAGGTGCTTAGGAAGACCGAAGTCGTCGCCTCCGAGCCTTATCGCACTGTATATGATCCCATCTCTCTCAAGCTCTATGATATCCTTCATTCCTCGCTCCTGATAAATGCCGCTGTATTCCTGTCCCTGTCCTCTCCGGCAAGGATCCATCTTCCTCCGATCGCCCTGGCCACTGCCTCTATTGCAGTGCCGCCGCATATGCTGAGCTTCCCGTTCCTCATCTCATCCAGAAGCCTTCTGCCGCTCAGTATTGCCTCAATGGCAGCCTCAGCCTTCTCCCTCTTCCTGCCATCATCTGAATACCCTGATAGATTGGATGAGATGACAAATGATGTGTCCCCATCATCAAGTGAGGAAATGAAGGATGAAAAGGACCTTGTCTCCTTTGCATCCACAGCATCGAAGAACACGACAGAGACCCTGGATCCGGGAAAATAGGAAGCAAGGAATGGATAGACCAGCTCAGCTGAGAATTCCTCCTCCTCGTAGTTCCTTCCGCTCTCAAGTCCAAGCGAAGCGATCTCTATTTCGCCAAGTCCTGTCTTCTCAATCCTAGGCTCTGCCTCGAAAAGGAATGCAGATGAGTCCTTATCGAGCCTATGGCTATGGATAGGGCAGAGCAGCACGATCCGGCTGCTCCTCCTGAGCTCTCCGAGTGCCTTCCTGTAAAGGTCCTTGGCGTAGCTTATGTAGCAATGGGGTATGATGACTGCCTTAGCATTCCCATCCCGCTCTCTTTCCCCTACGATGCTTCTCAGTTCCGCTGCATCTGAAGGGTAGAGTATTTCCTCATGGTAAAGCATAATATGAAGGTAATGCGTAATTGCATTGCAAGTCTAGATGGATCAGGTGCATTTTGCATGCAGCTTCAAGAGGGCTGATAGCTGCAATCACCTGCAATTGCCCTTCAGAGGCAGCAATACAGTGATTCTCCTGATTTACATCCTCTGGGTGCTCTGGAAGGAGCATCGATCCATCCGCAGTGCCTATCCTAGTGGTGCGTATTCCCTTCCAAGAAGCTCCTTTACTCTCTTTTCGTCCATCTCAGCTCTGAGATTCTTCTCCTGTGTCGGGATGACAAGCCCAGTCTTTCCATTCTTGGCGCGCCTGAGGTACTTGACATATGTATAGTACAGATCTGCCTTTCCTTCCTTCTTCGCCTTCGAGTAGTGTATTGCCAGTGAGGCTGCATCAAGAAGGACAGGAAGGGGCACAGTCTTGTCCTTTATTGCCTTTATGATCACATAGCCTCCGCTGTAATCGCGGGTATGCATCCATATGTCAGATCCCCTTGTATAGGACCTGAGGAGGATATCGTTCTCCCTTGCATTCCTTCCTATTGCTATGTCAAAGCCATTCGAGCGCACCCAGAGCCCTGGCTTCGTCTGGTCCTTCTTCGAGCCAGGCCTTTCATCCCTTGCTTCCTTCCTCATGGACTGCAGGGAGGAATCCTCTCCTAGAAGCTGCTCGTAATGCCTCTTTCTTTCCTCTATCCTGCGCTTTGTGTCCTCTATCTCGCTCACTGCAAGCTCATAGGTCCTCTTCTCCTTCCTGTATCTTGAGTAGAGCTTCTCCAGGTTCTCGTTGGGAGAAAGCGAAGGATCCAGAGGCAGGACGATCCTCTCTCCTGTTTCCCAGTCATCAAGCGTGACTGAGTCCTGTCCCTTCCTGACAAGGTAGATAGAGCCTGATAGAAGATCTGCGTGCTTCAGCGAAAGCCCATAGCACCCTGCTTCCTCAGCCTTCCTCATCTGCCTTGAGAGAAGCGCCTCCAGCTCTGCTATCTCGCTGTCCCTCTTCTCCCTTATCCTATCAGTGAGGTCGTCCTTCTCATCATCGAGAGCCTCCTCCGAGAACACCCTGTCTATATAGCTATTGAAGGAGGGACCCTCGAATTCCCTTACAGCGTACTTCTCGCTTCCCTTGCCATCGCGGATCTCTGACCTGAGCATAAAGCCAGCTGTCTCCTCCCTCTTCGGTCTTCTGAAGAGGGCTTCCAGTATCATCCCTTCGCTATCCAGGATGAATATGTTCGCTCCCGGTCCGGAGAAGAGCCTGATCACCATCCTGATCGTATCAGTGCTTCCTGTGAGCTCCAGCTCGAATGCCCTGTCATATGGATACTGCCTTACGCCCGATATCCTTCTGCCGATCACATGGGACCTCAGGTACTGCGAGAAGCGCTGAGCCTTGCTGCTTTTCTTCCTGATCCTGTCTGTCCTGCATACCCTGGAGTAGGGTGTTGCTATCTCGATATAGAAGAGCCATGCCTTCTCCCTGTCGTTGAAAAGAGAGAGCGTCAGGGAGTGCACGCTGTGCTCTGTGACCTTCTGGATATAGCTGTTCTCCAATGGCAGCTCAGAGAGTATGAGCCCAAGCTCCCTGAAGTTCAGTCCCATAATGCCTCCTTGATTGCAGAGGCAAGGTAGAATGATCCAGTGATCAGGATGTCTCCCTTGCCCTCCATTGCCTTGGATACTGCCTCATGGGAATCGGGTATGAGCATTATGTCCTTATCCGGAAACAGAGTGGAGGCCTCTTCATAGAGCCTTTCTATATTGCTCTTCCTGAATGTCCCTGGCTTTGATATTATGATTCTCGCAAAGTGCGGGATGATCTCCTTCATTATGGCAATATCATCCTTGCCTTCTATCAGCGAGAACAGCAGCGTGCTTTCCTCCATGCAGTATATTGAAGAGAATGCTTCTCTTGCGGCTCTGATGCTTCTTGCTGTATGAGCGACGTCAAAGACCATATTCCTGCCTTTATAGACTGTTCTCTCGAATCTTCCCGGAAGCTGAAGAGACTCCATCTCCCTGATTCCTGCTTCGGTCAGGAACCCTAGGCGCTTTGCTGCAAGTATTGCCACTGATGCATTCTCCGCCATTGCCTTCGTAGCCATCCTGAGCGTGATTGAGAATGAGGAATCATCTATCATGAACGAGACATGCTCTCCATCTGCCTTTGTAGAAGACTCAAGATCCCTGATCTCGCTCTCTGCGAGGAATAATGGTGCTGACTGGCTGCGGGCTTCCTCGACCAGCACATCCATCGCTTCCTTCCTCTGATTCGATATGAATACAGGAACGTTTCTCTTTATTATCTTCGACTTCTCATATGCAATCTCGCTGAGAGTGCTTCCTAGGACAGCTGTATGCTCTAGCTCTATCGGCATTATGACAGATGCGATAGGCATTATTGTATTTGTCGCATCGAGCCTTCCTCCCAATCCAGTCTCTATGACTGCGTGAGTGCATCCCTCTTTCCTGAAAAGCATGTATGCATATGCAGTATAGAGCTCGAATGTCGTAGGAAGCGATGGCCCCAGATCGGAGGGCAGCGAGAAGCCTGAGATTGCATCCTCCAGCTCCCTTCCTGCCTCGATGTACGCTTCCTCGGGGAAGAAGGCCGCAGAGAGAGTGAATCTCTCCTTTATGGAGCAGAGGTGAGGTGACATGTACAGCCCAGTCCTCTTCCCTGATGCTTCAAGGAGCTTCGAGATGTAAGCTGCAGTGCTCCCTTTTCCCTTGGAGCCTGCAATATGTATTGCCCTGAAGGAATCCTCAGGGTTTCCCAGGTGCTTTAGAAGAAGGCGCATCCTCTCGAGCCTGTTGTCCCTGAGTGCCGTGTTAAGGCTTGGGGCATGGCTATCGAAGAAATCCTCCAGCGCCTTGATTGAATCGATCATGGCATAAGGATAGCTGAATATCGTCATTTTGTCCGTATTGATGACGAATTAACATCGAATTAACGAAGCATGGAAGGTCTTTTTACCTGCAGGTGATAGCTTGTAGCCAGATCAAAGGAGAATTTGATATGAATAGGATTCTAATGATGCTCATTGTAGCTCTATCAGCTATGGTTCTCTTTGCTAACGGAGCAAAGGAAGATGATTCAATCACAGTCATCTCGCGTGAGGATGGCTCTGGCACAAGAGGTGCATTCATAGAGATCGTAGGCGTTGAGCAGAAGGACAAGGATGGAAACAAGGTCGACATGACAACAGAGAATGCCGAGATTGCGAATTCCACATCGCTTGTCATCTCATCCGTTGAGAAGAATGCAAAGGCAATCGGATACATCTCGCTTGGTTCTCTCTCGGATAGCGTGAAGGCACTTTCCATCAATGGTGCCGAGCCGACAGTGGAGAACATCAAGAGCGGAAGCTACAAGGTATCAAGAGGCTTCAATATCGCATACATGAAGGAAACCGAGATATCAAAGGACTTCATCTCATACATCATGTCCTCACAGGGCCAGAATGCAGTAGAGAAGAAGGGATACATCAAGGTAGCAGGTGAAGAACAGTATAAGCCATCCGGACTTTCCGGAAAGCTCACAATCTCCGGCTCCTCCTCGGTTTACCCAGTCATGGAAGTGCTCAAGGAAGCTTATGAGAAGCTGAACCCAGGCGTTGAGATCGTCCTCCAGCAGTCGGATTCGACAACCGGAATCAACGATGCCATCAGCCAGATCAGTGACATCGGGATGGCTTCAAGGGATCTAAAGGAGAGCGAGCTCGCCAAGGGACTCACAAGCGTGAAGATCGCAATCGACGGAATCGCAGTGATCGTCAACAAGGCAAATGCAGTCTCCGGACTGACAGTGGACCAGGTCAAGGACATCTACACAGGTGCAATCGCTTCCTGGAGCCAGGTCAGATAATGAAGCAGAGATTCGCAAGAATGCTATTCATGGCTACAGCACTGATTTCAGTGCTGTCAGTCATGCTTATATGTTTCTTCATGTTTTCCAATGGAATACCTGCGATCTTCAGAATCGGCTTCCTGGAATTCCTTGGAGGACGCACATGGAAGCCAAGCAGCGGGGTATTCGGTATCCTTCCGATGATTGTCGGCTCCGTGTTTGTGACATTGCTGTCTGTCATTATAGGAGTGCCAATAGGCATCCTGTCCGCAGTGTACCTTGCTTTCTTCTGCCCTAAGAAGGCATACAGGCTCCTTAAGCCTGCTGTGGAGCTTCTTGCTGGCATACCTTCCATTGTCTATGGATACTTCGGCCTGACAGTCATAGTTCCTGTGATGCAATACCTTTTCGGAGGATCGGGAAAGAGCATGCTCACGGCATCGGTACTGCTTGCAATGATGATACTCCCGACTGTGATCACAGTCTCAGAGTCCTCGCTCAGGGCGGTTCCTTCGACAGTGCTTGATTCGGCTCTTGCGCTCGGTGATACGAAGGAGAGGGGAGTCTTCATGGCAATGATCCCTGCTGCGAAGTCCGGTATCCTATCCTCAGCTGTGCTTGGCATCGGAAGATCTATCGGTGAGACAATGGCTGTGATCATGGTAGCTGGCAACCAGCCTGTGATGCCGACCTCGCTTTTCAGAGGACTCAGGACAATGACTGCGAACATAGTCCTGGAAATGGGTTATGCAGCCGATCTCCATAGAGAGGCCCTGATTGCGACATCCGTTGTCCTCTTTGTCTTCGTGCTTGTTATCAATTCGGTATTCGCAGCACTCAGGAAGGAGAGCGAAAGATGATGAATCGCAGAACAAAGGCAAAGCTTCTTAAAGCGCTGATAACTCTTCCTGCATACATGACTGCTGTGCTCCTAGTTGGTATAATCGCATACATACTCATTACCGGAATCCCGAGCCTGAAGCCTGGGATGTTCGCATGGAAGTACACGAGCGAGAATGTCTCGATGATGCCGGCTATTATAAACACAGTATCGATCACGCTCATCGCCATGCTGATCTCGATTCCTGTGTCCATTGGATCGGCTGTGTTCCTTACAGAGTACTCAAGGCATGGATCGGGCGTTGTCAAGCTGATAAGGCTTGCTTCCGATACGCTCTCAGGGATCCCATCGATTGTATATGGCCTCTTCGGGTATCTCTTCTTCGATGTCTTTCTGAAGTGGGGCTATTCCATACTCTCTGGCTCATTCACGCTTGCTATCATGATCCTTCCTCTGATACAGAGGACTGCTGAGGAGGCTATCCTTGCTGTCCCTGATTCATACAGGGAGGGTTCCTACGGGCTTGGAGCAGGGAAGACAAGGACCATATTCCGCATAGTGCTTCCGACGGCAATGCCAGGAATCCTCTCAGGAGTGATCCTCGGTGTCGGAAGAATCATCGGAGAGACAGCTGCGCTGATTTACACAGCAGGAACCGTTGCAGGCCTTGCATCGTCGCTGATGAGCTCGGGAAGGACCCTTTCCGTGCACATGTATGCGCTGATGAGCGAGGGACTCCATATGGAGGAGGCTAAGGGTGTTGCAGTAGTGCTTCTGGCTGTATCGCTGCTGCTCAACATGCTCTCATCGTTCATCGCATCAAGAATAGGAGATAATATCAATGGATAAGTTCACTATAAAGGACCTCTTTCTCCATTATGGCCAGTTCGAGGCTCTCAAGGGGATAACGATGGATATCCCTGAGAAGATGATCACGGCTTTCATCGGACCCTCGGGGTGCGGGAAATCGACTCTTCTCAAGACCCTCAACCGCATGAATGACCTGGTTGAGGACATAAGGATAGACGGAAGCGTGCTTCTTGACGGAGAGGATATATACGACAAGTCATGCGATATCCCATTGCTCAGGAAGAGAGTAGGAATGGTATTCCAGAAGCCGAATCCCTTCCCGATGTCGATTTACGACAATATCGCATATGGACCTAGGACGCATGGCATCAAGAGGAAGAGCGAGCTCGATCAGATCGTAGAGAAGGCACTTGTCGATGCATGCCTCTTCGATGAGGTCAAGGACAGGCTCAGGAAGAGCGCGCTCGGGCTCTCGGGAGGGCAGATGCAGAGGCTTTGCATAGCACGTGCGCTGGCTGTCGAGCCTGAGGTCCTGCTGATGGATGAGCCTACCAGTGCTCTCGATCCTATTTCCACGATGAAGATCGAGGAGCTCGCTATGGAGCTCAGGAGCAGCTATACGATCGTCATTGTCACGCACAACATGCAGCAGGCGCTTAGGATCGCTGATAGGACGGCATTCTTCCTTCTGGGGAAGATGATCGAATACGGGACCACGGACTCTATCTTCAGCACACCGCAGGATAAGAGGACGGAGGATTACATTACAGGAAGGTTCGGCTGATATGAAAACAAGATTCGATGATGAGCTTGAGGCTCTTAAATGCAGTGTCATTATGCTAGGCTCCATGGCAGAGGAGGGGCTCAAGGTTCTCATAGAAGCCCTCAAGAGCCATGATGAGGAATCGCTTGGGATCCTCGCTGAGAACTCAAGGAGGATCGCTGAGAAGGAGAGGTCCATTGAGTCGGACTGCCTCAGGCTCCTTCTGAGGCGCCAGCCTGTGGCCAGGGACCTCAGGACAATCTCCTCAGCCCTGAGGATTGTTTCAGATATCGACAGGATAGGAGACAACAGCGCGGATATAGCAGAGATAATACCGTTTCTAAAGGAGGATGGAAGCGCAGAGAGGATCGGGCTTGATTCCATGGCTGGCGACGTCAAGCGCATACTCAATCAGGCAATCGACTCGTTTGTCCACATGGACTCTGTGCAGGCTGAGTCTGCTATTGGCATGGATGATGTCATTGACTCTGCATTCGTCGAGGCAAAGAACAGAATCACCCTGATGATCAGGGAAGGCGAGGATGATGCCGAGGAGGCACCGGATCTTCTGATGATCGCGAAATACCTTGAAAGGATGGCAGATCATGCAGTCTCAATTGCTCAGTGGGTGATCTGGTCGCTTGACGGACAGGCCAATAGAACTGAGAATTGAGGAATATATGACAACTATATACCTAGTCGAGGATGATTCTTCGATACAGAAGCTTGTAGTGTATGCACTTGAATCCAATGGCTACAAGGCCCGTGCCTTCACCGATGGCGCTCAGTTCAGGAAGGCCATGGAGGAGGAGAAGCCCGATATGGTCCTTCTTGATATAATGCTGCCAGGCGAGAGCGGCCTCGATCTATTGTCTGCAATCAGGAGGAATCCCAATCTCAGGAGGCTTCCTGTCATGATGCTCACGGCAAAGTCCGCAGAGTATGATAAGGTAGTCGGACTCGATAGCGGAGCAGATGACTATCTATGCAAGCCATTCGGGATGATGGAGCTTCTTTCGCGCATAAGGGCGCTCCTGAGAAGATCGAAGGAGGAGGACCTCCATCCGGATATCTCCGTATGCGGCATCTTCATCTCACCCTCAAGGTTCATCGCAAGGGTGGATGGACGCCAGATCGATTTCACAGCAAAGGAGTTCAACCTCCTTATTTATCTGATGGAGAACAGGGGAATCGTTCTCAAGAGGGAGTCCATCCTGGAGAATGTCTGGGGATACAGCTTCGATGGCGAGACCAGGACAGTCGATGTGCATATAAGGCATATCAGGGAGAAGCTCGGCGATAAAGGCGAGCTCATAGAGACTGTGAAGGGCGTCGGATACAGATTCAGGGAAAGCCTATGAACAAGAGGATTTTCAGGTGCATCTTCATATCGATTGCTGTCACTGCAATCCTTACGCTTACGCTTTCCATCATCCTTTATTATGCTTCTTATGAAAGCAGGGTCAGGGAGGATCTCCATACAGAGCTTTCATTCCTGTCCGAGAGCGTCGATAACCTTTCATCGATTCCTTCCGGGGACAGAAGGATAACGCTTATAGATGAAAGCGGAAGCGTCCTATACGACAGCCAGGCCGATGCCTCTACCATGGAGAACCACCTTGGCAGAAGGGAGGTCCAGCAGGCAATAGAGGCAGGTGAGGGTGAGGATATCAGAAGCAGCCATACGCTTACAAAGAAGATGATCTATGCATCCCGTCTCCTTCCAGATGGACGTGTGCTCAGGATCTCGGCATACTCGGATACTGCGTTTGCTTTCCTTCTTTCCATTGCATGGCCGCTTCTGCTGCTTGTAATAGTGCTTGTATCGGTATTCGCATTCGTTTCCCATAAGCTTGCATCCCATCTGACGGAACCTATCAACAGGATCGATGTCTCGGATCCTGGATGCGACTATCCCGAGATTTCCCCTCTTGTCACTGCCCTCAGGGCAAAGAACAGGGAAGTCCAGGAGAAGATCGAGAACGAGAAGAAGATGAGGGAGAGCTTTGCCCTGATCATTGCGAACATGGCAGAAGGACTTGCCTTGATCGATGCCAAGGGCAGGATCCTCTCGGTGAATACATCCTTCTACAGGCTCTTCAAGGCCGATAAGAGCAGCAAGGATGAGTCAATCTACGCAATAAGCCGCCAGGAGGGCTTCCTATCCTCCGTCGAGGAGGTTCTTGCAGGAAAGGGCAGCGAGCGCTTCATAGAGATAGGCGACAGGGTCCTTCATCTGATTGCATCACCTGTTAAGGATGAGGGTGCATTCATAATCGCGCTGGATATCACAGAGAAGGCAGAGCGCGATAAGCTGAGGCGCCAGTTCACAGCCAATGTCTCACATGAGCTGAAGACTCCTCTGACTTCCATTTCCGGCTTTGCGGAGATACTCAGAAACGGCGTAGATAACCCTGAGATAGCCAAGGACTTCTCCTCGGAGATCTACAAGGAGAGCCAGCGCCTTATTTCCCTTGTCCACGACATACTCGATCTCTCGAAGCTCGATGAGGGGGCAGTGAAGGGAGAGAAGGAGCCATGCGACCTTTCATGCATCGCAACCGAGGCAATCTCCAAGATGCTCGATGAGGCATCAAGGAGGAATGTCAGGATAGAGACGGAGCTTGATAGCGCTGAGGTAAATGGCTACTATGACCTCATTCTCCATATGATAGCGAATCTCGTGGAGAATGCTGTGAAGTACAACAGGGACGGCGGCTATGTGCTTGTCAGGACCGGTGTGAAGGACAGCGTCCCGTATCTAGTAGTGAAGGACAATGGGATAGGGATCCCGAAGGAGGATCAGGAGAGGGTCTTCGAGCGTTTCTACCGCGTAGACAGATCCAGATCGCGCTCCTCTGGCGGTACTGGCCTGGGACTTTCCATCGTCAAGCATGCAGCCCTGTACAACGGGGCTACGGTATCGCTGGAGAGCAGCGAGGGGAAGGGCACTGAGATCACTGTCAGATTTGGTGAATAATCATCACGCTGATGGTCAATATTAACCATTACCTAAGAATAGAATAGGAATATACTTATCTGTGGGACTGCTTTGTGTTGACAACAGAAAGACAATCCCTGAAAATATGTCAATAAAGCAGATAGGAGTTTCTATGAAAAAAGAGAATGAGCTTCCATGGGCATTCATGGATCAATTCAGAGGAAAGGAATTCACTGGCGAATGGCCAAACATCAGGCAGATGTTCCATATGTCCGTACTCAGGTTCCCGAACAACCTCTGCTTCCATGCATTCAGCCCGAAGGAGATAAAATTCACATATAGCGAGGCTGAGGACAGGATCAAGGCTGTCAGCAGGTATCTTCTCTCGAAGGGCGTCAAGAAGGGAGACAGGATCGGCGTATCCGGAAAGAACAGCCCGGAATGGGCAATAGCCTATCTGGGCATTGTCTATGCTGGCGCTATCGTCGTTCCTCTTGATTACTCGCTTCATGACAGCGAGATGGAAACGCTCATGGCTTTCGGCGGTGTCTCAAGGCTCTTCATTGACGGCGAGAGGATCGAGAACATAGATAAGGACGGAAAGGTCGGCCTTGCCGAGAAGTTCTCGCTTGAGGAAAAGAGCCGCGGATATCAGTACGTGCTTGAGCTCGATGGTCCGGAGGCAGAGGGATTCAGCCCTGAGATCGATGATGTAGCTGCGATCCTCTTCACATCAGGAACCACTGGAACTCCTAAGGGGGTAATGCTCACTCACAGGAACATCGTATCGGACTGCTACACAGCTCAGTGCTACATGAAGCTCTATCCTACGGATGTATTCTACGCTATCCTTCCTATTCACCATGCCTACACGATGCTTGCTGTATTCATCGAGAGCTTCAGCTGCGGAGCCGCAACGGTATTCGGGAAGAAGCTTGTGGTAACCCAGATACTCAAGGAGCTCAAGGAAGGGCATGTGACGATGTTCCTGGCAGTCCCGATGCTTTTCAATAAGATGCTCGGTGCTCTCATGGCAGGAGTCAGGAAGAAGGGAATCGTCGTTTACGGCGCTATCAGGGCCCTTATGGGAATCTCTGGCATAATAAAGAAGGTATTCAAGGTGAATGTCGGAAAGAAGATGTTCGGATTCCTCCTTAAGAAGCTCTCCCTCGATACGAACAGGATATGCATCTGCGGCGGCGGTCCTCTTCCTGCTTCCACATTCAAGATGTTCAATGAGCTTGGAATCGACTTCGTCCAGGGCTATGGACTCACTGAGACAAGCCCGATCACCCACCTCAATCCTGTCGAGGCATACAATGAGAACTCCGTCGGAAAGCTCCTCTATGGACTAGAGCAGAAGATCGTCGATCCGGATGAAGAAGGCAATGGCGTCCTGTACATAAGGGGTTCCGTTGTCATGAAGGGCTATTATAACAACCCTGAGGCAACAGCAGAGGTCCTTTCAGAGGATGGATGGCTCAATACGGGAGATGTAGGGCATATCGACGACAAGGGATATCTCTACCTCACGGGAAGGGCAAAGAACATCATCGTCACAGAGGGAGGAAAGAACGTCTTCCCAGAGGAAATCGAGGATCATTTCCAGCTCTATGATGATATCGACCAGGTCTGCATCATCGGGTATGTCGTCGACAAGGCTCTCAAGAGCGAGGGCATAAGGATCCTAATCCACCCAGCTGAGAAGTATGCAAAGTCCGTCGGCAATGATAAAAAAGCCATCGAGGAGCACATGAACGAGATCGTCAGGGAAGTGAACAAGGAGCTTCAGAGCTACAAGAAGATCACAAGGGTGACGGTCATCGATGAGCCAATGGAGATGACCAGCACGAAGAAGATAAAGAGATTCGTGGTTGCGAAGAAATACGCAGACTGACAATCAGGCGTACCGCATGGTACGCCTTTTCTCATCCATTGATTAGATCGTCGATTGGATGTAAGTATTGTGTAACGATCTTTGATTGCATAGGAGATATAGATGAACTTCATATTCATTTCGCCGCAGTTTCCTCATACGTACTGGAATTTCTGCGCACGTCTCAAGAAAAACGGTGTAAATGTCCTTGGCATAGGGGATACTCCCTTCGATCAGCTCTCGCATGGACTCAGGAGCTCGCTTACTGAGTACTACAGGGTAAGCAATATGGAGAGCTATGATGAGATGTTCAAGGCTGTTGCCTTCTTCTCCTTCAAATACGGCAAGATAGACTGGCTTGAATCGAATAACGAATACTGGCTTGAGCAGGATGCAAGGCTCAGGACGGACTTCAACATTGCTACTGGAGTGGATTCCAAGGGAATCGGCAAGTACAAGTCGAAATACGAGATGAAGAAGTATTATGCAAAGGCAGGTGTTCCTACAGCAAGGATCCAGAAGGTCTCGACGCTTTCGAGGGCTAGGTCCTTCATAGAGGATATCGGGGGATACCCCGTGATTGCGAAGCCCGAGTGCGGAGTAGGCGCATCGCATACATACAAGATCTCCAACGACGCAGAGCTTGCTTCCTTCTTCTCGTCAAAGCCTGATATGCCATATGTCATGGAGGAGTTCATCGATGGCGACATTGTCTCATATGATGTTATAACCAATAGCAGATGCGAGCCTCTGTTCGAATCCATGACCTGCTGGCCGCCATCGATTGCAGACATAGTCAACAACAAGCTCGATCTCGATTACTGGACAGCTGCCGATGTCCCTGAAAGCCTAAGGAAGCTTGGCAGGGCAACAGTGAAGGCCTTCGATGTCCGCTCGAGATTCGTCCATCTGGAGTTCTTCTGCCTGAAAAAGGACAAGAAGGGGCTAGGGAAGAAGGGCGATTACGTAGGCCTTGAGGTGAATATGAGGCCAGCAGGTGGATACACTCCCGATATGATGAACTGGGCGCATGCAACCGATGTCTATCAGATCTGGGCCGATATGGTCACCTATGATGAGAGACGCGTGCCTGAGCTTGGGCTTGACCACTGCTGCGTCTATGCTTCAAGGCGCGATCAGTATTCCTACAAGCACAGCTGGAATGAGGTGATGGAGAAGTACGGCAGGGATATAGTGATGGCCGAGCGCCTTCCTGAGCTCTGGTATGATGCAATGGGCAACTACATGTTCACATGCCATGCGGAGGATGAGGATGCCGCAAGGGCGTTCATCGCCTTCGTGGAGGAACGCGCATGATCGAGGGAAAGGTAAGGACCCATCACTCAAAGGTGCTTGATAGGGATATGTCCTATAAGACATTCGGCAGAAGGGGAGGTAGGCTCTGCATTGCCTTCGCTCCCCAGAACGGAAGGTACTGGGACTTCGAGAACTTCGGCATGGTCGAGACTATCGCTCCATGGATCGAGAGCGGGGAGCTTTATCTTGTGCTTGCTGATAGCATGGATGAGATCTCATGGTCAGGAAAGGATATGGATCCTGCCGAAAGAAGCGCTAACCAGGAAAGGTGGTACCACTACATAGTCGATGAGCTTTATCCAGCAGCGAAGAGGCAGTGCGGCAATAAGGAGAAGGCGATTGCAATCGGATGCTCAATGGGCGGCTACCATGCGGGCAATTTCTTTTTCCGCCGTCCCGATAAGTTCTCGGCCATGGTTTCCCTTTCCGGAACCTTCAACTCAGATCTTTTCTTCGGCTCCTACATGGACAGCGTCCTTTACGATAACTGTCCTGCGGCTTTTTTGAGGAACATGCCCCTGGACCACCCCTGGGTGAAGCTTTACAGGGAGAGCACGATCATAACATGCTGCGGACAGGGAGCCTGGGAGGAGGACCTGCTGAGGGGAACCCGTGAACTCGATGCGATCCTCACCGGGATGAACATCCCGCACTTCTCCGACTACTGGGGATATGACGTCAACCACGACTGGCCCTGGTGGAGAGTGCAGCTTCCCTACTTCTTTTCGAACTTCGTCCTGAAGAAATGACGGAAAACATAATTACCGAAGGGGCCGTCTACAGGCATTTCAAGGGAGGCCTCTACAGGGTCCTTCACATC
>JAXFQZ010000178.1:0-4492 GCA_034178685.1 Candidatus Ornithospirochaeta sp.
TGCATGAGGTTGCCTACTGCTTCGATGAGGATGGAATCCATATGGAAAGGACTCCTATCTACCATATGGTAGCATCGATTGCATTCCTCCAGTCTGTGCTTCTATGCAGGAAGAACGGAATATACGTTCCTGATTACGCAATGGCTAAGATCGAGAAATCTGCTGAATTCCTGATGGATATAACAAAGCCTGACTTCTCTACGCCGATGCTTGGAGATGCAGACAGGAATGATTTCCTCTCCTGGAAAGCAGATACGTCTGTATATGAAGGCATGAACCTATCGTTCTTCCCTGATGATATGAACGAGATCAGAGCATACTTCGCCCTGATGGCAAAGCTCACGGGAAGAGAGGATTTCCTCTATGTCTCAACAGGAGGAAAAGAAGGAAAAGCTCCAGAGAAGAATGAGAGCAAGTTCAGCGATGGCGGCATCTATGTGTTCAGGACAGGATTCGGCAAAGAGGATTACCTCATGACCCAGATGGTCAGGCTTGAGAGCGGCGAGGTATCCAGCCATTCTCATAATGACACAGGGCACGTAGAGCTCATGCTGGGCGGTGAGGATATCCTGATCGACTGCGGCCGGTATATCTACAACTCTTCTATCTGGAAGGACTGGAGGCACTACTTCCTGTCAGCAAAGGCCCATAACACGTTCTACTGCGATGACCATTACAATGGAGAGATCGAGGAATTCCCGAAAAGAAGGGGAGTCAGGGGAACATGCCATAAGTTCGAGTCGACAGATCGCTACAAGATCGTCGATATCTCACACAATGGATTTGCATACCTTGACGATCCTGTCTTCCATAGGAGAGCATGCATACTTCTTCCAGGGAAGGACTGCCTGGTTGTGATCGATAAGGTCACAGGCCTATCGGGTGCTGACCATGACATGAGGTTCTACTGGAACTTCGCAACAGACAATGGTGAAGCTGATGAGGCAAAGGCAGTGTACACAGCTCCTAGCGGAAAGAGATATGAGCTTGAGTACTTCTCATCAGTCGATGGCTGGAAGGGCTCGATGCTCATTGGAAGCGAGGATCCGAAGGGAGGATGGGTCTCATATGGATACCCAGTGAGAAAGCCTATAGCCCAGTACTGCGTATCCAGGATGGGCAAGGCTCCGTTCGTGATGGCTACTGTGATAAAGAAGGAAGGTACAGAGTGCTCTGTATCGTTTGATGAAGGCAGAATAAGGATCGATGGAATACAGATCGCATTCGATGATAAGGGAGTGGAGGTTCTATGAGATTCGGTATATGCGTTGATGCATCAAAGGCAGGGGAGTGCCAGAGCCTTGGATTCGATTATGCAGAATGCAAGATCAATTCCCTTGCCGCTATGGCAGAGGATGAGTTCCAGTCGCTCTGCAACCAGCTGGATAGGCTTGAGATCAGGGTTGAGGCAGGCTCATTGCTTTTTCCGAAGACCATGGATCTCAATACAGTCTCCGATGAGGAGCTGGAGGAGTATCTTGAGAAGGCATTCTCCAGGATGGAGAGGATAGGAGCCGAGGTTGCAGTTTTCGGCAGCGGTAAGTCGAGATACGTCCCCGAAGGAGCAGGCTTCAAATCCGTCTTCAGAAGACTGGTCGATCAGACCAGGAAGGCTGGGGAGATTGCCTCCAGGCACAATGTGAGGATCGCGATCGAGCCGCTGAATCTATCCGAGACCAACCTGATCAATTCTCTTAAGGAAGGCGCTATGCTTGAGTGCGCTGCCTCATCTGATTCCGTAGGACTTCTGGCAGATCTGTATCACATGAGGAAGGAAGGAGAGAGCATGGATGAAATCATAAAATGCTCTCCTCTGATCCATGCGCATATCGCTGTTCTGGAGAAGAGGGGCTTCCCTGTTGAGATGACAGATGAGGTTTCATCTTTCTTCAAGGCGCTGAAGAGTGCTGGATACGATGGCAGGATGAGCATCGAAGGCAAGGCCGATGATTGGAAATCGGCATCAATAGCATCCCTGAAAACACTCAGGGCATTGGATAAGGAGTGATTATGGACAAGGTAAGAATCGGAATCATCGGATATGGAAAGATGGGAAGCCAGCATACCAAGGCATTCATGGATGGCAAGATCCCTAATGCAGTGCTGACAGCAATTGCAGATATTGACATGAAGAGGGTTGAGGCTGCAAGGGAGTGCTGCGGCGATAAAGTCTCGTATTTCGATTCCGCAGAAGCTCTGATCCATTCAGGGCTTGTCGATGCAGTGATTCCTACGGTTCCCCATTATTTCCATCCTGTATATGCAATAGAAGCATTCGAAGCAGGTCTCAATTACCTATGCGAGAAGCCTGCAGGAGTGTACACGAAGCAGGTTGAGATGATGAATGAGGCTGCTAAGAAAAGCGGAAAGGTCTTCGGTATTATGTATAACCAGAGGACCAATCCTCTTTATCAGAAGGCAAGGGATCTTGTGAAGTCAGGTGAGATCGGAGAGCTTATCAGGACAAACTGGATCATCACCAACTGGTACAGGTCCCAGAGCTACTATGACCAGAGCTCATGGAGAGCAACCTGGGCAGGAGAGGGCGGAGGAGTGCTTCTGAACCAGAACCCGCATAACCTCGATCTATTCCAGTGGATCTGCGGCATGCCAAGCCGCGTAAAGGCAGATATGTGGTATGGAAAGCACAGGAATATCGAAGTAGAGGATGAGGTCTATGCCATGGTTGAGTATCCGAATGGAGCAGTAGGAAGCTACATCACGACTGTTGCTGATACTCCGGGTACAAACAGGCTTGAGATCACAGGCACAAAGGGAAAGCTTGTCATAGAGAACGATACAATCGTTTTCTACCGCTTAAGGGAGGATTCCGTTTCATTCAATAATAGATACAAGAAAGGCATAGGACAGCCTGAGTGCTGGAAGTGCGAGATCCCTGTGAAGGGAACATACACATCGCATCCTGGCATCATCAGGAATTTCTGCGATGCGATCCTTACAGGAAGCCAGCTGATTGCCCCTGGCGAGGAAGGCATACTCGGCCTTTCCATCTCCAATGCAATGCATCTTTCCTCCTGGCTTGGAGGAAAGTGGATCGATCTGCCGCTTGATGGCGATCTCTATGCAGAGGAGCTTGCGAAGAAATGCGGAGGAAAGCTTCCTCACTGATTGGAAGTATTCAATATGGAAAAGAAGAAGAGCTTCAAGAAGACAGCGTTTAGGGAATGGTTCTCCTCTTATCTCCTGATGCTGATCATCCCGCTCTTCTTCTTCGTTATTTTCGTCTTCTCAAGCATTGGCATCATCTCCAAGGAGGTCGAATACTATAATTCCAAGTCGGTCGAGTATGTCTCAAAGCTGTTCGATTCGATGTTCCAGCAGATGAACTCGCTATGCGATGAGATAATAGTCAATGCCAACCTGAAGGATTTCATCCAGATAAAGAAGGTTGAGGATATCAATCCATACGACCTGTATATCGCATCTGATTCCTTTCTCAGCATAGCGCTCCCCAAGAACCAGCTGGAGCTTGTATTCCTCTATTCCCCTGATCTCGATTACTACATTGACCCATTCAGATTCGGTACACTCAATAGCATCTCCGATTACTCAGAAGGCAACCTCCAGTATGATTATGATGATATCGACAGGGTCTTCAGATCAAAGAACAGAAAGACAGAGGTATATGATGCTTCCTATGAGAATGCATCAGGCACCAGGATAAACAGGATCCTCATAACAAGGCCATTGTCATTTGCGAGCAGGGATGGCTTCTATGTTGCCGCGATTGTAAAGATAGATACGATTATCGGCAAGGAAGAGGGATACGATGCATTCAGGCGCCTGATGCTCTTCTCATCTGTGGACTCCTCATTCATATATGATTTATCCGGTGCTAATGAGGAGGAGCATCCATCGTCCCTCGAGGACCTGATGGAGGGAAAGCAGAAGAACGAGATCATTGCAAGCCGCAAGTCGAATGTAAGCAACTTCATATATGCTATCAAGATCGATAAGAAGGAGTACTTCAGGCCAATATACCTGATATATGTCCTTATTGCCGTATATCTTGTCGTAGCTATACTCTTCGGCTTCCTTATAATGGGAAGCAAGGTCAGGCGCAACTGGAAGACTCTCTCGGAGGCGCTTGCCCGCTCTGGGGGAGGAACATTCGATGAGAATGCCGATTCGATCTACTCTCCCTTCGTCTCATCCGTAAACAAGCTCTCGGAGGAGAAGCAGGGACTTGAGCTTATTCTTCATTCGCAGACCGAATCGCTGAAGAAGAGCATGTTCGATAAGATCCTCAACAGCAGCGAGAATGCATCGATAGTATCGCAGAATGCGCTCAAGGAATGCGGCATCGATTTCCTTTCCGATTCCTTCATCATATTCCTGGCTTCTTCATCCGATATAGAGAAGGCAGAGGAGGCTGTGATAGAGAGATTCTCCTGCGATGATATAAAGGTATTCCCCTATGGATCGCATTATGGTGCTGCATTCATTCTCTCCCTGAGCAGCAGATACGCCA
>JAXFQZ010000024.1:0-4717 GCA_034178685.1 Candidatus Ornithospirochaeta sp.
TCTCTTTCAGGAATCTGTCGACAAGTGAGAGAACCTGCTTCTTCTGGAATCTGGTCAGCTTCCTTAGTTCGATGGCATCTTTTTCTTTCTGTTCTATTGTATCCATAACTTTAACATAGGACAGATTAAGGAATTACCTCAAAAACTCAACGATTTACGACTATAGCCAAAAAATATAAGCGTTGAAATACGATATTTTGTCGTCTATACTCTTTTCTATAGTTTTTTATGGAGGGGGTATTCCGTGTCAAAGAAAATATTGTTTTCTTTATCAAAAGCCATGACAATAATTTTGGCTACAGTCTTTACTATGCTTTTATTGGTAAGTTGTCCAACACCTGAGGATATACCTGCTGTAGGCACAAAATACGATGATGAAAAAAACAATCTTCGTTATATTGTAAATGACGACAGGACATTATCTGTAAAAGAACCAATTGATTCAACACGAGAAGACTGGGATTGTATTATTCCGGAAGATTATGAAGGAATAAAGGTCACTTCCATTGGAGACTCGGCTTTCGACGGATGTTCCGTCCTCGCCAGCATCACCATCCCGAGCTCTGTCACTTCCATTGGAAGCTATGCCTTCAGCGACTGTCACAGCCTCATCAGCATCACCATCCCGGACTCTGTCACTTGCATCGGAAATGATGCCTTCTCATACTGTTACAGCCTAACCAGCGTCACCATCCCGGACTCTGTCACTTCCATCGGAAAAGATGCCTTCTGCGACTGTGACAGCCTAACCAATATCACCATCAATCAAAAAGAAGGTACAATCTCTGGTTCACCATGGGGTGCTCCTAACGGCGAATCAATTGTAAAATGGCAAGGCCAATTCTAATTTCTCCCATAGTCCGAAGGCATTCCCTTCGGACTTTCCTTGGAACAAGTAAACCCCCAGCTCGGCTGGGAGTCAGATATTTTTCTGGAACCGTATGTTCCTCCATGATGCATTCGTGCCCTTGAGACGTATTCAGTCATTCCTAGAGGATATGCCATCAAGGATTTCGGTCTTTTTCACGATTCTCATGATTTCTTTGACACTTCCTTGCGGTCACCCTTTGTCAGCCGTTACCCTTTGCGTTATTTCTCTTCATCCCTTTCGTGCCTATGTAGACTAAAGGAGACTCAAGGAGAGTTGAAGATACTACTTGACAGGGAATAGAATAAAATGGATGAAATCCATCGGTTCCCGGCGTATGCTGGGAATTGTTGTTTCGGAGGGTTGCATGCAGGGACGTGAAGTCATCATCAGATACGGAGACGGAACGGAGCAGACTTTTCCATGGCTGGGACTATGCGACAGAATAACCCTCAAGGAAAAAGGCACGGCAGCAGTCAGATTCAGGAGCGGGGTTGAGATTGAAGTGGAGTATTGAGACGAAGAAGGGAATTGTATCGCTCTCCTACGGGAGGGCCTTTTCTTTGTATCAAATAACGATTTGGAGGAGCATTAAGTTATTTCGTTATGATTATCATAACTAAATGACGAAATTCCGAACAAGGATTTTCATTTTTTTACGAAAGCCCAATAAAAACGTCATTTTGTTCTCATTCTTGTTCAGTTTCGTTAGGAAAGGGGGTAACATAACTCTATGTTAGGGATAAAAAAAGAAGCTGAAACCCATTTGTATCAAGTTTCAGCTTCAGATATCGGGACGAATGGACTCGAACCATCGATATCCTGCTCCCAAAGCAGGCGCCATAGCCGCTAGGCGACGTCCCGAAACAACATAAGGGAGTATAGGATTATTTGAAATCGGAGTCAATAGCTTTTCGAGAATAAGGGCAATTAATTTCCTGCGCTCTTCCTGAGGGGCCTTTCCCTCACTATGCGGTAGCTGATGGTGTCGTATTCCACTATTGCTATCGATTTCACGGATACTTCCATATCCATTCCCTCTGATGACTCCTTCTTTCCAATGAAAAGGCCAGGCGTGCCTCCTCCTGATAGCCTTATGAGCCTCTCATCCCAGATAGGGCATATTGCCATGCCTTTTATGATCTCCGGCCTGGAGTGAACATGGAAGATACCGTCCCCGATATCCACGGTCATGCTGTAATCGGTGCTCTCTGACAGGATTATGGAAGGTGGGAACTGATAGCACCCTATATCCCCTGTCTCGCAGAAGCGCTTTCTCATCAGATCGAATAGCCTGAGCCTGCTTCTCTCGTCCGGCATCAGCACTGTCACTCTTTCCATGTGCTTACTATAAAGCAAATTTACTGCAAAGAAAACATGCTATGGTATTTACAAAGTATCATCGATTGGGTATAGTCAATTTGTTGTGACTGGCATATCTTTGACCTTGCTCCCGGCTTTGCCGACAAAGGGTGCCTCTCAAGATTAAGATAATCAAATGAAGGTGGAATACAATCATGGCAAGAAGATGTGATATCTGTGGAAAGGGAACAATCTCCGGATCTATTGTACCACGCAAAGGTCAGGCAAAGAAGGCTGGCGGTGTAGGTCAGCACATCGGCGTTACCAAGAAGCGTGAGTTCAAACCTAATCTCGTATCCGTTAAGGCACTCATCAATGGCACTCCGAGGACAATCAAGGTCTGCACACGCTGCCTGAGAAGCGGTAGAGTCGAGAAAGTGGTATAACATATCCCTGAAAGTACTCTTTGAAAGCTCCCAATACGGGAGCTTTTTTGCTATCATGTCACTGGAGGTCCCCATATGGAGAAGATACGTATCCATGCGCTTGAGGGTGCAATGGTATCAACGAAGGCAGGCATTGAGAAGCTGCTTGGTGTCTATAAAGCAGGAGAAGAGGAAACCAAGGTCTTCGTCCTGTCGCCTGTAAACGCCCCTGAGCTCAGCATGACTTCATTGCTTCTCTCTGCATCCAGGAGGGATGAAAGGCTATGGGGAAAGCTCGAGAAGAGCCAGAACAACTGGAATGAGCTTGCAGAGCATGCACTATCACCATCATATGCGATGGCTGTTAAGGAGAAGATCAACTCGTCTTTCTCCGAGGTTGAGGATATTCTCAGGGCTGTATGGATCCTTGAAAGCGATCAGGGCAAGGCTGCTACATATACAGCCGATCTCACAAGCTCCTTCATTTCCATAATCCTCCAGGCTAGATTCGAGGCAGAGGGCATTCCCTCCAAGGTGATGACTCCCAAGGAGGCACTGGACTGCCCTGCATTCCCTAAGGGTGCCGTATTTGTCTCAGGCGACCTTGTGAAGAGCCCTATCTCCGCGGATGCTTCAGGAAAGGTCAGGAAGGATGAGGGCGAGAGCGAGTATACAGCTTCCCTCATCGCTGCGCATGTTATTGCGCCTGTTACGTTCTGGAATATGAAGTCGCTTCTGTGCACAGCATCACGCCGCGATGTGCCTTCTGCGGATGTAATAAAGAACCTCACCTATGATGAAGCAACGGAGCTTTCGTTTTTCGGTGCTCCAATCGTCCATCCGCAGTACTTCTTCCCTGTATCCTCAAAGGGTATAGAGATAACACTGAGGTACTGGAACGATCCATCCGATCCAGGCACTCTTATTTCAGGAAAGGCCGGAAGCTATGGCAAGGACTCGGTGAAGGCCTTCTCAGTCGTGCGCAATGTCGCCTTGATCAATGTTGAAGGCTCGGGAATGACGGGTGTTCCAGGCGTATCCTCAAGGCTGTTCACATCCCTGAGAAACGAAGGCATTTCCGTTATTTTCATCTCGCAGGCATCGAGCGAGTACTCGATCTGCTTCGCAGTCCCGCAGAATCAGGCATCAGCGGCTTCAAAGACGCTGAGAAAGGAATTCTCGAAGGAGCTCGAGAGCCAGACCTTCTCCTCGATCGATACGGAGAACGACTGTGCTGTCCTTGCTGTCGTAGGCGAGGGGATGCCAGGCAGGATCGGTGTTGCTGGCAAGTTCTTCTCATCCCTTGCGAGGGCAGGCGTGAATATCAGGGCTATCGCTCAGGGCTCCAGCGAGAGGAACATCAGCGCCGTGATCAAATGCGAGGACAGCACCAAGGCCCTAAGGGCACTGCATTCTGTCTTCTTCCTATCCCAGCAGACGCTTTCAATCGGTCTTTTCGGTCCTGGCAACATAGGAGGCACGCTGCTTGATCAGATCAGCTGCGAGGATGAGAGGCTCAAGAGGGAATTCGACCTCGATCTGAGGGTGAGGGGAATCGCAACCTCGAAGCGCATGCTTCTTTCGGAGGAAGGAATCGACCTCAGGTCATGGCGCGAGCAGTTCGAGAAGTACTCGGTAGTCTACAATGAGAAGGTCTTCCTTTCACATATCGCTGCATCATACTATCCGCATTCGGTGATTGTTGACTGCACCTCAAGCTATGAGAGGGCAATGCAGTACAGGTCCTTCATAGAGGATGGCTTCCATATCATCACACCTAACAAGAAGGCATCCTCCGGGCCCTATGACTACTATCAGAGCATACTCGAGGCATCGCTGAGGACCGGCAGGAAGTTCCTCTATGAGACAACTGTCGGTGCAGGGCTTCCGATAATATGCACTCTCAAGGATCTCAGGGAGACTGGGGATAGGATAGAGAAGGTTGAGGGCATTGTCTCAGGCACACTGGCCTGGCTATTCTCCAAGTACGATGGCACTGTCCCGTTCTCGGAGCTCGTCAAGGAAGCAAAGAGGCTGGGATTCACTGAGCCTGATCCAAGGGACGACCTATCAGGAATGGATGTGGCAAGAAAGACAGTGATCATCGCCCGCGAGATGGGAT